>NZ_JBDGML010000128.1:0-1673 GCF_057655195.1 Arthrobacter sp. Soil_N43 | reverse complement strand
CCCTGCCCGCACCCACCGGCCGGGCCGCCGGGGACGTGCTGGTCGCCTCGTTCACGGCCTCCCCGACCTCCGGCACCGCACCCCTGACGGTGAACTTCACCGACACCTCCACCGGCACCCCGACCTCCTGGGCCTGGCAGTTCGGCGACGGCGGCACCGCCACCACGCAGAATCCCTCCCACACCTACACCACGGCCGGGACCTACACCGCGACGCTGACCGCCACCAACGAAGCCGGTTCCGACACCAGCACCCGGACCATCACCGTCAATCCGGGCGGCGGCACGCCCCCAGGGATCACCCTGCGCAGCACCCGGACCGCGTCCACCGAAACCGCCACCACCACCGTCGCCCTGCCCGCACCCACCGGCCGGGCCGCCGGGGACGTGCTGGTCGCCTCGTTCACCGCGGACAAGAACCCCGCCGCCACCGCCCCGGCCGGGTGGACCGCGATCACCAACGGGCTGAACATCGGCAGCGGCGCACGGGTCTTCGCCTACTACCGGGTGGCCGGCTCCTCCGACCCCGGCACCTACACCTGGACGCTCAGCACCGCGGTGAAGTGGGGCGGCGGGATCAGCGCCTACACCGGCGTGAACACCACCACACCGCTGGACAGCACCATCGCCACCGCCGTGAACGCCACCTATTCGGCCACCAGCATCGCCGTTCCCGGCGTCACCACCGCCAGCAACAACGCAATGCTGATCGGCGGCCTCGGCTTCGACAGCTCCACCCCGGGGGCGACCGCGCCCAGCGGGTGGGCCGAACGCTTCGAAACCAGCGGCGGCCAGGTCGCCGAACAAGCCGACCACACCCAGCCCGCCGCCGGAGCCACCGGCACCACCACCTGGACCTTCAGCTCCTCCAAAGCCGTCGCCGCCTGGCGCACCGCCCTCAAACCCGCCGGCTGACCCGCCGCCGAACCTGCGTCCCAGTTGAGATGGAAATAGCCCGAGGGGCCCTCCGGAATCCGTTCCGGAGGGCCCGTCGTCGTCAGGCCGGTGTCTTGAGCGCTGGTGTGTTGAGCATTGCCTCGGAACCAGCGTCTCCGCCGAGGCGTACCCGACGGCGGGTGACGGCGTTGGCGAGGGCCTGGTCGTGGGTGACCAGCATCAGTGCGCAGCCGTGGCGTTCCGCCTGGTCCATCAGGCTCATGATGGTTTCCTCCTGGGTGATGAGGTCCAGGCGTGAAGTGGGCTCGTCGGCGAAGATCAGGGCCGGCTCGAGGAGCATGGACCGGATGATGGCGAGCCTCTGCAGCTCGCCGCCGGAGACTTGGCCGGGCATGCGCTCGAGCAGTGCGGGGGAGAGGCGCAGCGCGGACACGAGTTCCTCGAGGCGTGCGGGGTCCAGCCGGTGACGGCGGATGACGTCTCCGAAAGAGTGCCGTAGCGCAGCGCCGGGGGCGAACGCCAGGGCGGGGTCCTGGTAGAGCTTTTGAAGTCGGCCTCCGTGGAGCTCGTCAGCATGGTGTACGCGTCCCGAGTCCGGCGGAAGCAGCCGCAGCAGGACGTTGCCGAGAGTCGATTTGCCGCTGCCGCTGGGACCGCTCAGCGAGATCCGTTCCCCTTGGTGAATGCTCAGGGACAGGCCGGAAAAGAGCCTTTGCCTGCCGTAGGTTTTGGTGAGCCCGTCTGCGGTGATGAGGGGAGCGCCGGCTGTTTCGTTTG
>NZ_JBDGML010000127.1:0-14826 GCF_057655195.1 Arthrobacter sp. Soil_N43 | reverse complement strand
CGGGCGGTCACCTTCGCTGGAAGGTGACCGGCCGCCGTCGTTCTTTATTCGGATTTAGATGTTAAACCCGAGGGCGCGCATCTGATCCTTGCCGTCATCGGTGATCCGCTCAGGGCCCCATGGCGGCATCCACACCCAGTTCAGGCGCCACTCGTCCACGACGCCGTCGAGCGCCTTGCCGACCTGCTCTTCAAGCACATCGGTCAGCGGGCAAGCCGCGGTGGTGAGGGTCATGTCGATCAGCAGGGCGCCGTCGTCCTCGGAGTACTTCAGACCGTACAGCAGCCCAAGGTCCACGATGTTGACCCCGAGCTCGGGGTCGATGACATCCTTGAGTGCCTCTTCGACTTCATCCAGCCCGGTGCGGGCTGCGTCGATTTCTGTCATGGCGTGTCCTTACTAGGCCTGGGCTGCGGCTGCAGCAATCGTGGCTGCTCCGGCGCCCTTGGCGTAGCGGTCGTAGCCTTCTTCTTCAAGGCGGTCGGCGAGCTCCGGGCCGCCCTCTTCAACAACCTGGCCGTCAACGAAGACGTGGACGAACTCAGGCTTGATGTAGCGCAGGATGCGGGTGTAGTGCGTGATGAGCAGCGTGCCCATGTTGCCTGCGGCGTGGGCGCGGTTGACGCCTTCGGAGACAACCTTGAGCGCGTCGACGTCCAGACCGGAGTCGGTCTCGTCCAGCACGGCGAACTTGGGCTTGAAGAGCTCGAGCTGGAGGATCTCCACGCGCTTCTTTTCGCCGCCCGAGAAGCCTTCGTTGACGTTGCGCTGGGCGAAGTCGGCGTCGATGCGCAGCTGCTGCATGGCGGCCTTGACGTCCTTGGTCCAGGTGCGGAGCGCCGGTGCCTGGCCGTCGATGGCCGTCTTGGCCGTGCGCAGGAAGTTGGTCATGGTCACGCCGGGGACCTCCACCGGGTACTGCATGGCCAGGAAGAGGCCGGCGCGGGCACGCTCGTCAACGCTCATGGCGAGGACGTCTTCGCCGTCCAGGGTGATGGTGCCGCCCGTGACGTTGTAGCGGGGGTGGCCGGCGATGGTGGACGCCAGGGTGGACTTGCCCGAGCCGTTGGGGCCCATGATGGCGTGGGTCTCACCCGTGCGGATGGTCAGGCTGACGCCCTTCAGGATCTCCTTGGTGCCCTGCTCGGTGTCGATGCTGACGTGCAGGTCCTTGATCTCAAGAGTAGACATGTGTCTTGTTCTCCTCTGCACCCTGCCCTTGCGGCGGCGGTGCGGTCTTTGGTCTGGAAGTTGGTGGGTCTTCGTACAGGCGGGTCAGGGCTAGCTGAAGTTCGGGGCCTCGGCGCCGTTCAGGACATTGGTGAAGTCGACGTAAACTTCGTCTCCGACAATCTCCACCGCGAACACGGGAACGGGGTCGTAGGCCGGCAGCTGGAGCGGTTCGCCTGTGCGCAGGTCGAACTGCGAACCGTGGCCCCAGCATTCGATGGCACAGCCCTCGACCTCACCCTCGGAGAGGGAGATGTCCGCGTGCGAGCAGGTGTCCCCAATGGCGTGGATCTCACCCATGGAGTCCTTGACGATCGCGACGGGGTAGTCGTCGATCAGGATCCGCAGGGCCTGCTTGGGCTGGATCTCGTTGACGTTGCATACGAGTTCGCCCTTTGGCTGTTCAGTCATCCGTTGTCCTGTACTTTCCGGCTGCTTAGGAATTCGTGGCGGCGAGTTCGCGCTCAACAGCCTCGGTCAGGCGCTCTTCGAGAGCCGGGACCTTGATCTGCTGGATGATCTCGTTGAGGAAGCCGCGGACGACGAGCCGTCGCGCCACCTCTTCCGGAATGCCGCGGGCCATCAGGTAGAACAGGTGTTCGTCGTCGAAACGACCGGTGGAGCTTGCGTGTCCGGCACCTTCGATAAGACCGGTTTCGATCTCGAGGTTCGGTACCGAGTCCGCGCGGCAGCCGTCCGTGAGCACGAGGTTCTGGTTCTTCTCGTACGAGTCGGTGCCCAGGGCCTGCTTCTGGATCAGGACGTCGCCCACCCACACGGTGTGGGCGTTCTTGCCCTGCAGGGCGCCCTTGTACAGCACGTTGGACTTGCAGTTCGGTTCGTTGTGGTCAACGAAGGAGCGGTGCTCCAGGTGCTGGCCGGCGTCGGCGTAGTAGAGGCCCAGCAGTTCGGCTTCGGCGCCTTCGCCCGAGAAGCGGACGTTGGAGTTGAGCCGCACGATGGAGCCGCCCAGGGACACGGCGATGTGCTTGTACACAGCGTCCTTGCCCACCTGCGCGTCGTGCTGGCCCAGGTGCTTGGCGTCGTCTTCCCAGAGCTGCACCGAGATGACGGTGAGCTTTGCGCCCTCGCCGACGATGACTTCCAGGTTGCCGTTGTGGTCGGCCGCGCCGGTGTGCTCAACGATCACGACGCTGCGCGAATTTGCACCCGCCTCGAGCACGAAGTGCGCGTTGGAGCGGCGTCCGGCGCCGGCACCGTGGACCAGGATCTTCAGCGGCTCAGCCGGTTCGGCTTCCGCCGGGATGACCACGTGCAGGGCCTCGTCCGTGTTGGCGGAGGCGACGACGGCGGCACGGTCGGCCGGGGTCAGCACCGTTCCGCGCGGGGCGGCTCCCTTCGCGAGAGTGCCGCGGACATACCCCTCCGGCGCGTCCACGGTGAATGCCGCGGCGGGTTCCGGATCAACGTCAGTTGCCGTGTCCGAGAGCAGGTTGGCCAGCCCGCGGACCGGGCTGAAGCGCCATTCCTCCTCGCGGCCCGTGGGCAGCGCGAAGTCAGCAACGTCGAAGCTCGTGAGCCGCTCGGCGCGCGAGGACATCACGGTGACGCCGTGGTTGTGGCTGTGGTCAACCTTGGCGGAGACCAGGCCCTCGCCTTCCTCGGTGAACCCTGCGATGGAGGGGGCCCCGATGCGGGCCTTTTCAGTAGTAATTTCGGCAGTCATTAACCGACGGATCCTTCCATCTGGAGTTCAATGAGGCGGTTCAGCTCGAGGGCGTATTCCATCGGCAGCTCACGGGCGATCGGCTCAATGAAGCCGCGCACGATCATGGCCATGGCTTCGTCTTCACGCATGCCGCGGGACATGAGGTAGAAGAGCTGCTCTTCGGAAACGCGCGAGACCGTTGCCTCGTGACCCAGCTGGACGTCATCCTCGCGGATGTCGATGTACGGGTAGGTGTCCGAGCGGCTGATGGTGTCCACCAGCAGGGCGTCGCAACGCACGGTGTTGGCCGAGTGCTTGGCGCCTTCGCGGATCTGGACCAGGCCGCGGTAGGCTGCACGTCCGCCGCCGCGGGCCACGGACTTGGAGATGATGGAGCTCTTGGTGTTCGGCGCGATGTGGACCATCTTGGAGCCGGTGTCCTGGTGCTGGCCTTCGCCGGCGAACGCGATGGACAGGGTCTCACCCTTCGCGTGCTCGCCCGTCAGGTAGACGGCAGGGTACTTCATGGTGACCTTGGAGCCGATGTTGCCATCGATCCACTCCATGGTGGCGCCTTCTTCGCAGATGGCGCGCTTGGTCACCAGGTTGTACACGTTGTTGGACCAGTTCTGGATGGTGGTGTACCGGACGCGGGCGCCCTTCTTGACCACGATTTCCACGACGGCGGAGTGCAGCGAGTCCGAGGTGTAGATCGGCGCGGTGCAGCCCTCAATGTAGTGGACGTAGGAGTCCTCGTCCGCGATGATCAGCGTGCGCTCGAACTGGCCCATGTTTTCCGTGTTGATGCGGAAGTAGGCCTGCAGCGGAATGTCCACGTGGACGCCCTTGGGGACGTACACGAACGAGCCGCCGGACCACACGGCAGTGTTCAGCGAGGCAAACTTGTTGTCGCCCACCGGAATGATGGTGCCGAAGTACTCCTGGAAGATCTCCGGGTGCTCGCGCAGGGCAGTGTCCGTGTCCAGGAAGATGACGCCCTGGGCCTCAAGGTCCTCGCGGATCTGGTGGTACACAACTTCGGATTCGTACTGGGCTGCAACGCCGGAAACAAGGCGGCTGCGCTCTGCTTCCGGGATGCCGAGCTTCTCATACGTGTTGCGGATGTCCTCGGGGAGGTCTTCCCAGGTGGCAGCCTGCTTCTCCGTGGAACGAACGAAGTACTTGATGTTGTCGAAGTCGATCCCGGACAGGTCCGCACCCCAGGTGGGCATGGGCTTGCGGTCGAAGTACTTCAGGCCTTTGAGGCGCAGGTCCAGCATCCACTCCGGCTCGCTCTTCTTGGCCGAGATGTCGCGGACGACGTCCTCATTCAGGCCGCGCCGGGCGTTGGCGCCGACGTCGTTCTTGTCGGCCCAGCCGTACTCGTAGGTGCCGATCCCGTGCAGTTCGGGATTCTTCTCCAGAATCTCCGAAATGACAGCAGTCTCAGCAACCTTGTTCTCTGATAGTTGGTCCGTCATAGCGGCCTTTCTTGCAGATGGTTGGATACTTCATGCAGGGTGTCCTGCCCCGCTCCGGGGGCATCGGCCCCCGTCGCGGCCGGACGGCCTGTTGGTATGTGGGTGGTGCAGACGTGGCCGCCGCGCGCGAGTGTTGAAAGTCTGCGCACATCGACGCCGACGAGGCGCGAAAACATTTCCGTCTCGGCGTCGCAGAACACCGGGAACTGCGTGGCCAGCTGCTGGATGGGACAGTGTCCCTGGCACAGCTGCACGCTGGAAAGGGCGGCCGGCAACGGTGCCTTGGCCTCGATGGAGGCCGTGGAGGACACGAAGCCGTCGCGGGACAGGGCGGCGGAGAGCGCCTGCGCGCGGGCCGTGATGTCCGTCCCCGCCTGTTCAACTTCGGGGGCGTAGCGGCGTTCCATGTCAGCGAACCGCTCGACGGCGAATGCGCGGACCGCTTCGGCGCCGGCCATTTCCTCGAGCTGCCTCAGCGCCGAACTGGCGATGTTCAGGTAGTCATTGCCCAGCGTGGACTGGCCCTGGGAACTCAGCACGTAGCGGCGCGCGGGACGGCCGGCGCCTGTGCCCGCCCGTGCGACCCGCTTGACTTCGATGACGCCGGCGCGGGACAAATGGTCCAAGTGGCGGCGCACGGCAGCGGGAGTGAATCCGAGCAGGTCACCCAGCTCGGCAGCGCTGACGGGCCCGTGTTCCAGCACCGCGTTGAGGACGCGGTCGCGCGTGCGGTCGTCGCTGTCGGCCACCGGTGCTGTGGCACCGTGGGCAGCCGGCTTTCCACCGCGCAGCACGCTGACTCGCGCGCCAGGCCCGGCCGGAGGCAGGGACGTGGAGTTACTCATGGAATACACAACACAATCATGTCGTAATTTACTTCCCCCATCCAGTAAGGCAAGGCTGGCCTGCGGCGACGTCCTGGACGGAAGAAACAGTACTACTTCACGTAGAATGCTGGGGTGCGATCCCCCAAATCCCCCGTTCTTGCCATCAGCGGGCTCGTTAAGGACGTTGGTCCGCTGCCCACCCTCGATGGCAGGATGCTGAGGGTGGTGAGCGACGTCTCACTGGTCGCAGGACGCGGCGAGGTCACTGCGCTGCTCGGAGCCAACGGCGCCGGCAAGACCACCACCATCGAATGCGCCCAAGGACTGCAAAAGCGCTCCGGCGGAAGCATATCGCTGCTCGGACAGGATCCCGGCAACGCCGGCGCTGACCTGCGTTCCCGCGTAGGCGTGATGCTCCAGGAAGGCGGCCTCCCGCCGTCGGCCCGTCCCCTGCCGCTCCTCCGCCACATCGCCGGGATGTACCGCAATCCCAAGCCTATGGACGAACTCGTGGAGCGCCTCGGCATTGACACTTTCAGCCGGACCAGCGTCCGGCGGCTCTCCGGCGGCCAGAAGCAGCGGCTCGCCTTGGCCGCCGCCCTTATAGGCAACCCGGAAGTGCTGTTCCTGGACGAGCCCAGCGCCGGGCTCGATCCCCAGTCGCGCCAGCTCGTGTTCGGGCTGATCTCGGAGCTTCGCGACAGCGGGATGGGAATCATCCTGACCACCCATCTGATGGACGACGCCCAGCGGCTGGCCGACTACGTCTACATCATCGACGCCGGCAGGAACGTGGCTGAGGGCACCGTCGCCCAGCTGCTGCAGCACCAGACGCCCGAGATGACCCACAAGGGCCACGTCCGTACCCTGCATTTCGAAGCTTTGCCCGGCCTCGACTTCACCGGCGTTCTGCCTGCCGAGGTGGAAGTCCGGGAAACGCGGGCGGGTAGCTACTCGGCCACGGGTGCGCTCACCCCCGACGATCTTGCCGCGCTGACCGCCTGGTGGGCGCAGCACGGCGTGATGCCCGGATCGATGAGCATGGAGGCCCGCAGCCTCGAAGACGTTTTCCTCGACATCTCCGGAAGGGACGTCCGATGACATCCACGCTTGGCGGGCCCGCCGCTCCCCTCCTCCGCCGCATTGTCCTGCAGGGCAAATACGAAGCAGTCACCATGCTCCGAAACGGCGAACAGCTGATCCTGGCTGTCGTGCTTCCATTGCTGGCACTGGTCGGTCTCACCGTCACGCCGCTGCTGGACGGCATGGGCGACACCAGGGTCAACGTGGCCGTGCCGGGCATCCTCGCACTCTGCGCGATGTCCACGGCTTTCACCGGCCAGGGAATCTCGACGGGTTTTGACCGCCGCTACGGCGTGCTGCGCTTCCTGTCCACCACGCCGCTGGGGCGCACCGGGCTCATAGCCGGCAAGATCCTCGCTGTACTCGCCGTCCTCGCGCTGCAGGTCCTCGTGGTCTCCGCCGTTGCCTTCTCGCTTGGCTGGCGGCCGGATGCATCCGGCTGGGTCCCTGGCCTGAGCCTGCTGGTGCTGGGCGCCGCGGCGTTCACGGCGCTGGGCCTGCTGGTTGCCGGAACGGTGCGGCCCGAGGCCACCCTGGCGATCACCAACCTGCTGTGGATCCTCCTCGGGGCCCTCGGCGGCATCGTGATCCCCGCAGAGCGGCTGCCGCGCCTGGCCCAGGATGTCGTGCACCTGTTGCCTTCCGGGGCGCTCGGCCAAGGGCTGCGCGATGCGTTCCTGCTCGGTGCCGTCAAT
Source organism: Arthrobacter sp. Soil_N43 (assembly GCF_057655195.1). Lineage (NCBI taxonomy): Bacteria > Bacillati > Actinomycetota > Actinomycetes > Micrococcales > Micrococcaceae > Arthrobacter > Arthrobacter sp. Soil_N43. Next base: position 7,841 of record NZ_JBDGML010000127.1, on the reverse strand, counting down.
GGCGACGCTGTCCTTGTCCTGCTGCTCTGGCTGGTTCTCGCCGGTGCAGCAGCCATCCGTTGGTTCAAGTGGAATTGAGAAAAACAGTGAGCATCCCCCAGATCGTCAGCCGCGTGACGTCCAGGCTGCCGATAACCGTTGATGCCGCCGTCCGCCGGCTTGCGGTGCTGTCCCTGATCGGCCAGACGATCCTCGTGGTCACCGGCGGGGCCGTCCGCCTCACCGCCTCCGGTCTGGGATGCCCCACCTGGCCGCGCTGCACCGAAGCCTCGCTGGTCAACACGCCTGAAATGGGCATCCATGGCTTCATCGAGTTCGGCAACCGGCTGCTGACATTCGCCCTCGCGGCCGTGGCCGCCCTCATGCTCGTGTACCTGTGGAACCTGCGCAAGGAACGGAAGGACCTGTTCCTCCTGGCCCTGGGGCTCCTGGCCAGCATCCCGGCCCAGGCCGTCATCGGTGGCATCACGGTCCTCACCAGGCTGAACCCCTGGGTGGTGGGCCTGCACTTCCTCGTCTCCATGGCGCTGGTGGTGTTTGCCACGCTGCTCGTCAACCGGGCCTACGGACGTACCGGCCGCTTCATGACCCACACACTGCCTGCACTGCCCGGCGTCGCGCGTCCCGTGATGACCGCCGTCGCCGTGTTCTCCGCGCTGGCCGTCATGCTGGGTGTCGTGGTCACGGGCGCCGGGCCGCACGCCGGCGACGCCGAGGCGCCCCGCAACAACCTCGACTGGGACCTCTTTTCGCACATCCATGCCGTGCCCGCGTACCTGATCACTGCCGGGACGCTGTTCGCCTGCTACGTGGTCCTCCAGCGCCGCATCCAGGGGCCGTTCCGCTCGGCCGTCCTGATGCTCCTGGGCGTCACCCTGCTGCAGGCCGTCATCGGCTTCACCCAGTATTACAACGGCATTCCGGCCCTCCTCGTGGGCGCGCACATGCTCGGTGCAGCACTCCTCATGAGTGCCGCCACGAACGCCTGGGACATCGCGCGCTCCAGCCAGGCCCACTAGCCCCCGTCCCCACGCCCGGCCCCGGACGCTCCCTCACATCCTGCCGTCCCCCTCCCGGACGCTCCCTCACATCCTGCCGTCCCCTCCCCGGACGCTCCCTCACATCCTGCTGTCCAAGAGGAAACGCTCCCGCACTTGATGAACTGCGACCCGAAGGTTGGACCGGCTAAATAGGAGCCCCAAGCTGCAACGGCCAGGGCACTGCACATATAAGACTGCTCCCCGGGAGTCGGAACTGAATATCTCAGTCCAATTTCCGGGGAGCAGTCCGTGATGTGAGTGAGCGTCGGCCTGGCGACGCCCAAAAGTGAGGGAGCGTCGGGCCTTAGTCGGCGGGAAGTGAGGGAGGGTTGGGCTAGGCGCCCATGATGGCCGAACCCACGAAGGGGTCGACTGCCAGGGCGATGAACAGCAGCGTGAGGTAGCTGATGGAGCCGTGGAAGACCTTCATGGCGCCCTTGTCCGAGAGGTCCCCGCCCTGCGCCCGGTTGTACAGCGCATGCGATTCGTACAGGAACCAGGCACCGGCCAGGACCGCCGTCACGGTGTAGACCCACCCTGCCCCGCCGGCCGGAACCATAAGCAGGGAACACGCAACCATGGCCCATGCGTACAGGACCACCTGCACCGACACCACCCTGGCGCCGGCGATGGCGCCCAGCATGGGTACGTTGGCGTTCCGGTAGTCCTCGCCGTAGCGCATGGACAGCGGCCAGTAATGCGGGGGCGTCCACAGGAAGATCACCATGAACAGCACGACGGCGGGCCATTCGACCGTGTTGGTGACCGCCGACCAGGCGATCAGCACCGGGAAGCAGCCGGCGGCCCCGCCCCAGACGATGTTCTGTGCCGTGCGGCGCTTGAGGATCATGGTGTAAATCACCACGTAGAACAGGATGGCGCCGAGTCCGAGCCAGGCCGACAGCGGATTGGCACCGAACCAGAGAATGGCGATGGCGGCCGCGCCCAGGAGCCAGGCGAAAACCAGCGCTTCGCGCGGGGTGACTTCACCGGTAACCAGCGGTCGCTTTTCCGTACGGTGCATCAGCTTGTCGATGTCACGGTCGATGTAGCAGTTGAAGGCGCCCGCGCTGCCGGCCGCGAAAGCACCGCCCACGAGCGTGGCAAGGATCAGGCCGACGGACGGAAAGCCGCGCTGGGCATAGATCATCGTGGGAAGCGTGCTGACGAGCAGAAGTTCAATGACCCGCGGCTTGGTGAGAGCAAGGTACGCCTTGGCCTTGCGGGCTAGTCCGGCTCTTCCGTGGACCCTGGCTGAGGTCAGCGGCGTATCTGTTGTGCTCACGTTGGCAGTCACTCTGTTCTGTCTGGCGGTGTTGTCTGACTGATCTGCCCGAATCCTGGGTCCGGAATGATCCCTCAACGGCGGTTGACGGGCTGGAAAGTCCGCTGCGCGGTCCCTGCCTGTACGCCGGTGGCCTCCCGATATCATACCGCGGTCCCGCCTCCGTCCGCGGCACCCCCTCCACCGGGCAATTCGCGGAAAATGATTCCTCCGAGCCCGCTTCGATCACATTAACGCAGCGGCCCGGAAAAGACGGTTCACAAAACAAAAATTGCGTCCATTTAGTGAGATTTCAGCCGCCCGAAGTGTGGAATAGAGCTAAGCTGTCAGCAGATCAGCGCACGGTGGGAGCAGGGGAGAAACCGCATTCCCACTCCGTCCAGCGACTGAATAAGATCAACGTTTCAATGGTGAACGGCTGGTAGACAAAAATGCAGCGGGCACCAAACTGTGCCCTCCCGCGACCTGTCCTTACCGCCTGCCGTCAGCACAGAGAGGGGCCCGGATTCGTGCCACATTTGGAAGAGCAAGAACTGTCATGGACCGATCTGGACCAGCGCGCGGTTGACACTGTACGTGTCCTGGCCGCCGACGCCGTCGAAAAGGTGGGCAACGGCCACCCCGGCACCGCAATGAGCCTGGCTCCTGCCGCATACCTTCTCTTTCAGAAGATGATGCGCCACGACCCGCAGAACCCGGACTGGATCGGCCGTGACCGGTTCGTCCTGTCCCCCGGTCACACCTCCCTGACCCTGTACATCCAGCTGTTCCTCTCCGGGTACGGCCTGGAGCTGAAGGACCTGCAGGCGCTGCGCACCTGGGGCTCGCTGACCCCGGGGCACCCCGAGTACAAGCACACGGCCGGCGTGGAAATCACCACCGGCCCGCTGGGCCAGGGCCTGGCTTCCTCCGTGGGCTTCGCGTACTCCCAGCGCCGCCAGCGCGGCCTGTTTGACGCCGACGCCGCCCCCGGCACCAGCCCGTTCGACCACACCATCTGGGTCATCGCCTCCGACGGCGACCTTCAGGAAGGTGTCACGTCCGAGGCTTCGTCCCTAGCCGGCCACCAGGAACTCGGCAACCTCGTGGTTATCTACGATGAGAACCACATCTCCATTGAAGACGACACCGACATCGCCTTCACGGAGGACGTCCTCAAGCGCTACGAAGCCTACGGCTGGCACGTCCAGCGCGTGGACTGGACCAAGACCGGCGACTACAAGGAAGACGTCCAGGAGCTGTACGCGGCGCTTCTGGCCGCAAAGGCCGAGACGTCCAAGCCCTCCATCGTTTCGCTGCGCACCATCATCGGATACCCGGCCCCGAAGAAGCAGAACACCGGCAAGATCCACGGTTCCGCCCTCGGTTCCGAAGAAGTTGCTGCACTGAAGGAGGTCCTCGGCTTCGACCCCGAGAAGTCCTTCGAGGTGGACGAGGACGTACTGGCCCACGCCCGCTCGGTCGTGGACCGCGGGGCCCACGCCCGCAAGGAATGGGAAGAGTCCTTCGCCGCCTGGCAGTCCGCCAACCCGGACGCCGCGGCCCTGCTGGAGCGCGTCGAAGCCCGCAAGCTCCCGTCCGAACTGGACGCAGCCCTGCCGGTCTTCCCGGCCGGCAAGGACGTTTCCACCCGCGCCGCCTCCGGCAAGGTGCTCAACGCCATCGGCCCGGTCATGCCGGAACTGTGGGGCGGCTCGGCCGACCTCGCAGAGTCGAACAACACCACGATCGAAGGCTCGCCGTCGTTCGTGCCCGCCTCCAAGCAGACCGATGCCTGGTCCGGTAACCCCTATGGCCGTGTCCTGCACTTCGGCATCCGCGAGCACGCCGCTGCCTCGATCGTCAACGGCATCTCCCTGCACGGCAAGACCCGGGCGTTCTCCGGTACGTTCCTGATTTTCAGCGACTACCAGCGCCCGGCTATCCGCCTCGGTGCGCTCATGGGCGTGCCGTCGCTGTACGTGTGGACGCACGACTCCATCGGCCTGGGCGAGGACGGCCCCACCCACCAGCCGGTTGAGCAGCTGTCCTCCCTCCGCGCCATTCCGGGCCTGGACGTGGTCCGCCCCGGCGACGCCAACGAAGTCTCGGCAGCGTGGAAGGCCATGCTGGCGAACCACGAGAACCCGGCCGGCATCGTCCTGACCCGCCAGAACATCCCCACCTACGAGCGGGGCGACGGAAACGCGGAGGGTGACACCTTCGGTTCCACCGCCGGCGTGGCCAAGGGCGGATACGTCCTGGCCGAAGCCTCCAAGGACGGCAAGACCGTGGACGCCCAGGTCATCCTGATCGGCACCGGTTCCGAGGTCCAGCTCGCCGTCCAGGCCCGCGAAGCACTCCAGGCCGAGGGCATCGCCACCCGCGTGGTTTCCATGCCGTGCGTTGAGTGGTTCAACAAGCAGGACGCCGCGTACCGCGAGGCAGTCCTGCCCGCAGCAGTCAAGGCCCGTGTGTCCGTCGAAGCCGGCCTGGCCCTGGGCTGGAAGGAATTCGTCGGCGACGCCGGACGCTCCATCAGCCTCGAGCACTACGGCGCCTCGGCAGACTACAAGCGGCTCTTCCAGGAATTCGGCATCACGGCAGAAGCTGTCGCCGCTGCCGCCAAGGATTCCCTCGCCGGACTCCAGTCCTGACAGCACCCCACAGTTTCAAGGAGAAATGAAATGACTACCACTCCCACGCAGCAGCTCTCCGACGCCGGCGTTTCCATCTGGCTCGATGACCTCTCCCGCGGCCGCCTGAAGACGGGCACCCTGCAGAAGCTCATCGAGGAGAAGAACGTTGTAGGTGTCACCACGAACCCCAGCATCTTCCACGCCGCCATCACGACCGGCCACGACTACGACGCCGTCATCGCCAAAGAGGCAGCGGCAGGCGCCACCATCGAGGAAACCATCTTCGAAATCACCACCACGGACGTCGCCGACGCCTGCGACCTGTTCGCACCGGTCGCCGCGGCGACCAACGGTGTTGACGGCCGCGTCTCCATCGAGGTGGACCCCCGCCTCGCCTGGGACACCGCCGGAACCATCGCCGAAGCCAAGCACCTGTACAAGAAGGTCGGCCGCGACAACGTCCTCATCAAAATCCCTGCCACCCTCGAAGGCCTCGAAGCCATCACGGCAACCCTCGCCGAAGGAATCAGCGTCAACGTGACGCTGATCTTCTCCCTGGAGCGGTACCGCGCCGTCATCAACGCGTTCCAGTCCGGCCTGGAGCAGGCCAAGGACAACGGCCACGACCTCTCCAAGATCCACTCCGTCGCCTCGTTCTTCGTTTCCCGCGTGGACACCGAAATCGACAAGCGCCTCAACGCCATCGGCACCGACGAGGCGAAGGCTCTCAAGGGCAAGGCGGGCGTGGCCAACGCCCGCCTGGCCTACCAGGACTACGAGGAGCAGTTCTCCACCGAGCGCTGGGCCGTGCTGGCGGAAGCCGGCGCCCTGCCGCAGCGTCCGCTGTGGGCCTCCACGGGCGTGAAGGACCCGGCCTACCCGGACACCCTCTACGTCACCGAGCTCGTCGCCCCCGGTGTTGTGAACACCATGCCGGAGAAGACCCTGGACGCCACCTTTGACCACGGCGTGGTCACCGGCGACACCGTGACCGGCACCTACGAGGAAGCAAACGCCACTCTCAACGCGCTGGAGGCCCTCGGTGTTTCCTACAACGACGTTGTGGCCCTGCTCGAATCGGAAGGCCTCGACAAGTTCGTCGCCAGCTGGAAGGAACTGCTGGCCGACGTCGAGGGCGCCCTCGCCAACGCACGGAAGGCTTCCTAATACACGATGAGCACACTCAGCTACGACGCCACCGGCGCCGCCCGGAAGGCCCTTGAGCAGCACCTGCCCGCCCTGGTGGAGGACCGCATTGCCACCCGGATCTTCGCCAAGGACCACACCCTGTGGGGTCCCGATGCAGAAGCCGAGTCGTCAGTCCGGCTGGGCTGGGTCGAGGCGGCCACCGTCTCGCAGCCCCTCGTGGACGGCATCTTGGAGCTCCGCGATGCCCTCAAGGCCGAAGGCGTTACGCGCATAGTCCTGTGTGGCATGGGCGGCTCCTCGCTTGCCCCTGAAGTCATCGCCGGCACCGCTGGCGTCGAGCTGACCGTGCTGGACAGCACCGACCCCGAACAGGTTGGCGCTGCCCTCGCGGACCGGCTCTCGGAGACCGCAATCGTGGTGTCTTCGAAGTCCGGTTCAACCCTGGAAACCGATTCGCAGCGGCGGATCTTCGAGCACGCTTTCACTGAGGCCGGCATCGATGCCAAGAGCCGGATCATCATCGTCACCGACCCGGGCTCACCGCTGGACAAGGCCTCCCGCGAGGCCGGATACCGTGCCATCTTCAACGCGGACCCCAACGTGGGCGGCCGCTACTCCGCCTTGACCGCGTTCGGACTGGTCCCGTCCGGCCTGGCAGGCGTGGACATCCAGTCGTTCCTGGACGAAGCGGAGGAAGCCGCGGAAATCCTCAACGAGGACGCCCTGGAGAACATCGGCCTCGCACTCGGCACGGCCCTGGGAGGGACCAACCCTCTGCGGGACAAGATCGTCATCGCCGAAGACGGTTCGGGCATCGTCGGCTTCGCTGACTGGGCCGAACAGCTCATCGCCGAATCCACCGGCAAGCTCGGCACCGGCGTCCTTCCGGTCGTCGCTGGCCCCTCTGCGCCGGAGGTCTCCTCCGGCGCCGAGGACGTACTGGTGGTGCGGCTGGTAGGTGCGGATGCCGACGTCGAACTCGGCGAAAACGAAGTTGCCATCGCCGGCGGCCTCGCCGCCCAGATGATGGTGTGGGAGTTCGCCACGGCCGTGGCCGGGCGCCTCCTGGGCATCAACCCCTTCGACCAGCCCGACGTGGAAGCCGCCAAGGTGGCGGCCCGCGGCCTGCTCGACGCCCAGCCGGAACCGACGCCGGCGGCCTTCACCGACGGTGCCATTGAGGTCCGCGGCGGTGAATGGCTGGGGAGCGCCGGCACGGCAGCCGAGGCAGTCTCGGCCCTGCTCTCGCAGCTGGACACCAATGGCTACCTCAGCGTCCAGGCCTACTTTGACCGCCTGGCGTACTCGCAGCTGGAGGGAATTCGCGACGAACTCGCCCAGCTGAGCCGTCGTCCGGTCACTTTCGGCTGGGGACCGCGCTTCCTCCACTCCACTGGCCAGTTCCACAAGGGCGGCCCTGCGATCGGTGTGTTCCTGCAGGTCACGGCGGCTTCCACCGAGGACCTCGCCATTCCGGAGCGCCCGTTCACTTTTGGGGAGCTGATCGCCGCTCAGGCTGCCGGCGACGCCCAGGTGCTGAGCGAACACGGCCGCCCTGTCCTCCGCCTCCACCTCACGGAGCGCGCAGCGGGCGTGGCCCAGCTTCAGGAGATTGTTTCGTCGCTTGCCGCCCGGGCAGCATCCGCCACCGAAAGCTAAGGCGCTTAATTAACCATGCCAGATACCTTGAACGGCAGAAGGACTGCGTTCCGGAGCGGGAATCCGTTGCGGGATCCGCGGGATCGTCGT
>NZ_JBDGML010000126.1:0-28419 GCF_057655195.1 Arthrobacter sp. Soil_N43 | reverse complement strand
ACGGCTTCGTCGAGTACGAGCGCCTCAACGACCAGGGCCTGATCAACCAGGCCTGGAAGGACTCCTGGGACGGCATCAACTTCGCCGACGGCACGCTCGCCAAGCCACCGATCGCGCTCTGCGAAGTCCAGGCATTGGCCTACAGCGCCTACCTGTCCCGCGCCTGGATGGCGTACGACGCCGGTGACACGCCTTTGGCCGCCCAACTCGCCGACGAGGCAGCACGGTTAAAGAAGCGCTTCAACGACGAGTTCTGGCTGCCCGACCGCGGCTACTACGCCGTTGCCCTGGACCGCGACAAACGGCCTGTCGACGCGTGCGCTTCCAACATGGGCCAATGCCTGTGGCACGGCATCATCGATGAGGACAAAGTACCGCTGGTGGCCGAACGCCTGATGTCCCCCGAAATGTTCAGCGGCTGGGGCGTGAGGACCCTGGCCAGCGACATGGGCGCCTACAACCCCGCCAGCTACCACAACGGATCCGTCTGGCCACACGACAACGCCATCATCGCGGCGGGCCTGTTGCGCTACGGATTCGTGGAGGAGGCGCAGCGGATCGCGGCTGCCCTGCTGGAGGCGGCCGACTACACCGACGGCCGGCTCCCGGAGCTGTTCTGCGGCTTCAGCCGGGACCAGGTCCCCCAGCCTGTGCCGTATCCGACCGCATGCTCGCCCCAGGCCTGGGCAGCGACCACACCGATCATGCTGGTCACCAGCCTCATGCGGTACGACGCCCATATTTCCCGCGGTGGCTTCTGGCTGGATCCCGTCCTCCCGGAATCCTACGGGGACCTGCACATCACCAATGCGCCGATGGGCGGCGGCCGGATCACCATCGACATCGCCGGCTCCGAACCTACCGTGCAGGGGCTGCCTGACGGCATCGACTTCCACCGTGAGCACCGGCCGTGGCTGACGGAACTGCTGGACCAGGCCGAACTGCGAGGAAAGGCTTAGCCGCGCCGGTCCTGAGCGGCAGCATAGTGCCTGTCGAAACGTTCGCGCCCGGTTCGTCCCAGCCTTTCGACGGTATGCCAGCTGATGGCCGCTATCAGCAGGGTCAGCAGGATGGCCGAGACAGCCACCACCGGCGGAAGATCCGCTGTGGATCCGCCGTTGAGCCACAAAATGACGATGTAGTTCCAGAGGTAGGCGGCATAGGACACTGTTCCCAGCGCCTGCAACAGGCGTGTCCAGGTTGGCATCGGGCGGGTGCGGGAGGCGGCCAGTACCACCAGCACTGCTGCCGCAATCATGGCAAGGGGGCCTCCCACGAAGAAGAAGACTGGCGTCTCATTGGCCTTGGGGAAGAAGACGAGCGCAGCCAGGACAAGGATCGAGCCGGCCAGGGCGGCCCGTCTAGGCCGGCGGCCGGAGAACCAGCTGAACATGTGGTTCCGATACAGGCGCACTGAAGAACCGACAATAAGCCCGAGGCCCCACGTCGTTGGCAGGGCGTAGACCAGGGAGTGAAGGTGCGGTGCAAGGATGAGCATCGCCAGAACAGTCGCCGTCATCAAGGAAAGGACGACGGCGGCGGACCACCAGATCAGCCGTGCCTGACGGTTTCGCCGCAGGGCGCAGACCAAGAGTGCTGGCCAGATGAGATAGAACTGTTCTTCCGCGGCCAGTGTCCATAGGGGTCCAATGGCCATGCTGACATCGAACGGCAGCGGTAGGTCCTTGAGGTGGCCGAACCCGGCGAGGAGGGTGTACCCGATGATTCCCTTGGATCGATCACCGAGGACGTCGGCCGTCAACTCGACAACGGCGTACACGCCCAGGAAGGCGACGAGCGCCGGCAAGAGGCGGAATGCCCGATGCGCATAAAAACGGCCGTAACGGATTTTACGGTGCCTTTCGACATCCCTCAGAAGCACGCCGGTGATCAGGTAACCGCTCAATACAAAGAAGACAATCACACCCACGATTCCGGCGCCTTGAAAAATCCCGGGCCAGGAATGTCCCAGCAGAACGGCACCGACGGCGGCTCCGCGAAGCACGTCCAGGCCGCCCAGCCTTGGGCGGCGTTCGGTAGTTTGCCGGACGGCCGTCGCCACCGTCCCACCAGCCAGCAACGTCACATAACCTCCGGAGCTTCTGTCCGGCCGGTTCCAGCTTCAGGTGAAAAGGGCAAGAACCGGCCCTTGCGTGTTGACATGAACGTGTTTTGAAGGCGCCAATCTCGCGCCCTGTCCAAGTCTTCCAGACCAGGCTGGACGAAACCTGACACCGTTCAGTCCTGCGGTCAGCCGTGCGCCCGCAGCCCTAGTGGCAGACCCTTGACGGGGTGAATCGAGCTTGACATTGTTGAATTCTGATGGAGGAGGCGACCACCATGCGTGAAAAGGGTTGGTCCGTGAACATCGTCATCGACGAGCACGAAGGCCAAACACGGGCGAAGGCGCAGTTGCACGCAGAAAACCGGTCCGACCTGGTAGGGGTTGGAATGGCCAGGCTGAATCCGAGGGACTCGGATGTCCCCGTGATCGGTGACGAGTTGGCCACCGCGCGGGCGCTGGCAGACTTGGCGCATCAGCTGATCGAGGCCACCGCTACCGATATCGAGAGAGTCACCAAAGAAACGCCGCATCTCCGTGCTTAGCGTGCGTCCATGAGCACCGTTTTCGGCGGAATGGCCGTCAGCCTTGATGGATACATCCGTTCTGAGAACGGGGACTTGTCGTGGCTGAACGATGCCATGGCCGAGGATGAGGACTACGGCTTTGAGGCGACTGAGCGCAGAACCGGTGCGTACGTCATGGGGGCCAATACGTACCGCGAAGTGGCGGGCATGGGCGGCGGGGGCTCTGCCGTTCCGACCCACGTTGTCACCCATGACGAAACCCTGTCCACCGCAGGGAATACGCACCTGTTTTCAGGTGATCTGGGAGACCTTGTTGCCCGGATCAAGTCCTCCATCCCGGCCGAAAAGGATATCTGCGTCTTCGGAGGGGGCCAGCTCGTCACTGAATTCATCGAGCTGGGTTTGTTGGACGAGCTGGGCGTAGCTATCGTGCCGGTTATCCTCGGCGGCGGAGTGCCCTTCTTTGGCAGGATCAGCCAGTGGACGAAGCTTGAGCTCCGGGAATGCCGCCACTTTCCGTCCGGCATAGTGCTGCTGACCTATGGGCTGAAACGGCTTCCTGCCTGAATGACGGCAAGGGCCGGGCGGACCGCGGTAGGCTTCAGGCATGGGGGAAAAACGATGGATCCGGCCTACGGGGCTGGTACTGGTTTTGGCCTCTTCCGGAATAGCCCTGGGGGCTTGCGAGTACGCCGACGACAACCCGGCTCCGGCGGCGTCATCACCGGAACCGTCGCGCACTGCGCCCCCTCGCCCGCCGACTGCCGACCCGCGCGTTGCCGAGGCCGCGGCCAAAAACCAGGCCCAGCTGGACGTTCTCTTGGGCCCTTCGCCTGAGGGCGTCGTGCTGGCCGGATCAGGCGGTCTGGGCAGTGATGGGTTCCGGACCTCCGTCCCTGGAATACCGAAGGGCCGCTACACGGTGACCGCGGCGTGTGTCGGCGTTCGCACGGCATCGCTCTCCATCTCGCAGTCCGACCGTCGGGGAGGAACCGCGCATGAGCTGGCCCTCGAGTGCGGAACGGTGGCGAGCACGAAGGTGAACCTTGAGGTGGGGCCGGTGTCCGCACACGGCTTTCGCATGAGCACCGATCCGAGGGCCGCCGCCGTCGCCGGTTTTTGGATTGTTCCAGCACCGTGACCGAGCGAGGCCGCAAAGAGCATCGTTCGCCCTGTAGCCGCTGGGGTCTCTGAACGGGACCGGATCGTGCAACGCTGGTGGCATGGATCTGGAAGTGACTCCCGCGCTCACGATTCCCTCGTCGGAACTCGGCTGGCGGTTCTCGCGTTCATCCGGCCCGGGCGGTCAGCACGTCAACACCTCGGACAGCCGGGTCGAGCTCTCGTGGAACGTCGGTACCTCTGCGGCGCTTTCGGACGGCCAACGGCTGGTGCTGGCCACGCGTCTCGGGCGGCGTCTCATCGACGGAGTGATCACCGTTGCCGTCTCTGAGCAGCGCTCTCAGCTGCGCAACCGCGAGATCGCCCTCGCCAGGCTCTCCGACCTCGTGGCGGAGGGGCTTGCTCCCGAAGCTGCACCCCGCCGTGCGACCAAACCCACCCGGGGGTCGAACCGCCGGCGCCTCGCCGCCAAGGAACGGCGGGCGGCAACCAAACGACAACGAAAGCGGCCGTCCGACGAGTAGCGCCCGTCCGTGTCCTCTAGCTTTCGGCCATGCCCTTGAGGGCGCCGTAGAACGCACTAGGGAACGCGCGTGTGCGCCGCCGCCGCAAGCATCGTTGGTTGCCCTGCCGTGATCGTTGTACCCAACAACGCACCGCGGGTCAAAGTTGAGAACTGCCGCTGGTGGGGAGCGGAGGTTGTCTTCTATGACCCGGCCACGGAAGACCGCGCCGAGATTACACAAGCAATCGCAGACCAACGCGGAATGACCATCATCTCGCCATTCGACGATCACGCCATCATGGCGGGTGCTGTCCTGTCGAAGAAGGCCAACTTCGCGGGCAAGACGGTAGCGATCGTCGCTTCAGGCGGCAACGTGGACCCGGCCGTGTATACCCGGGCACTGAACGAAAACCCGCTGAAGCTGGGGTTGAGACGCTCTGGCTTGCCGGGCACCCGGAAGCCAGTCCAGACGCTGGCCGGATTTACTGCTTTCCGTATTTGCGGTGGACGGCCTGTTTGCTGACGCCGAGACATAATGCGATCGCCTCCCAGGACAAGCCCGCCTGCCGGGCTTTGCGGACCAGGGACGCTTCGGTGCGGCCAACTTCCTTCTGCAGTTCCGCCACGGCATACAGTGCCTCAGCTGGACCCTTGCCGTCCATCGATGCCACCAGCGTTTTCATCCGCTCCACCTCCATGCGTCAACTTTAGTTGACGTCGATGCCGGCGTCAACAAAAGTTGACGATGCAGTCCCTCACCCAGTTGCATGGAAAGGGCCTTCGAGCCGTTCACTCATGACACCTTCCGCAGAGATGAATACCGTATGACTTGACGAAACTTAATGGACCATATATCGGAGCTCGAGAAGCAAATTATGGTGAAAATAGCCTTATATCCATCGAGTTTAGTTACGATTTGACCAGCTCAGATAGGCAATGTTAGGTTCGTTCTGCTATCCGGAATAGTGTCTTACAAGAAAAGCAAACTGCCGCATCAGCAGCAGTTTTTTAATAGGGGGAAAATTGGAAACGAACATCGAAGCGTTTATGGCGTCGTACTCGAACCTGGCTTCAGCTCAGGACGTGGCAGCGTCTGCAGTTGCAGAAGCACCGGGCACGACGCCGGCCACCGTGGCGACGCCCGCCACACCGTGGCTCTTCGCAACGAGCTCCTTCCTCTGCTAGGAGACCGTGATCGACGGCCGCCCGGCAGTGTTCCATTGCCGGGCGGCTTCTCCCGGGAGGAGTGTTCGTGAGATTTACCCACCGCACGGGACTGGCTGTGGAACTGTATGAGGATCGTGGAGCCGGCAGTGTCGCCATAAGTTGGACGTACAAGTCGGGATTTAGGGACGACCCCGCAGCTCTGGCAGGCCTCGTTCACGTGGGTGAACACCTGGTATTTGAGCAAGGCACGACTGACTCTTCGGGGAGTGTCGAACACCGTGCCGCTTGCCAGGGCATAATTGCCGGCGCCAAGACGATGCCCAACTGTACGCAGATCACGTTCCTGTGCGACGCCGCCGACGTTCTTGCTGCGTTGGAGCTGCACCTGCCCGGGCGTCCGCTCGGTGGAGAGCAGGCTTATCTCTCGGCCATAAGTGCCGTCGAGGCGGAGGTGCGGGACTCACTCGCGCGGCATCAGGGCAGACGGGAATCATGGGTAGACCTCAGCCAGAGTCTCTATCGCGAGTGGAGTCTCTCGCACGATGGGTTTGGCTACGGCGTGAAAGAACTGCGAGGCGCATACGGTGACGTTCACGACTTCTTGGCATCAGCTTTTAGTGCTTCGAATTGCGTTCTGACCGTCACCGGAGATTTCCGCTCCTCTGATGTCATAAACCATCTGGATGGAATTGAACTTCCCGTCTATTCCCAAAATTGCGCCGGCGCCGATCGAGAAACCCAGCCGATTGAGCGGCATAAACCTTCGGAGCAGATAGCAGCCGGACCGGCAGGAGCGATATTGCCTGGGCCGGAATTGTCGCTGGCCGACTACATGGCAGTGTGGTTTGCCGTCGAAGCCTTGAAGATTTGTCTGCCTGATATCGACATGTCGCTCGGTTTTTTCGGGCCTTTACGCTCTCGCTCTCCGGAGACTCTGGTCATGTCCGACCGCATGGGACGAGTAATTGACATTCATCACGTCCGCGCCATGGTCTCGCGTCTACTCACCGCTACGGACGACGAGATTCGCGAGGCGAGAAGGCACCTCCAGTTTGCCATGCATCACGAATTCTCCGGGCATCAGGGCCGTACGTCGACGCTTGGACGACTGACAGCACTTTGCGGTCCGGGGACAGGCGACAGGGCGCTTCGCGCAGCCTTCGACAGCCTTGGGCCGGCGCAGCTCTGCAGAGGTGCGCGCCTACTCATGGAGTCGCTAGACCACCAGCAGTCAAAGTCAGGAAATTCAGCATGAAGCCGATTGGCGTTCCCATTTCTCTATCGCCAACAGGCCCGGTCATCATTCCAACTCCTTCGCCGTTGAATGTTTACGACCTGCGATTCCTGGTCCGAACGTCGGTGGATGGCCCTCCAGCCGAACGTCTGCTGAACAGCGTCAGAACGAATCTTCGCGAATTGCCGGCGACAATTCAGGTGATCGCCCGGACCGACTATATGGTGGTCGCCGCGAGAACCGCGGATCGGGACCTGCTTGTTGTCTTGTCCGGGATCGCCGACGGCGTACGGATGGCAATCAGGGAATCCGCGAACGAGCCTGCTGATGACCAATCGGGCAAGGACCAGCCCAATCCGCTTCACCTGCACTTTCCAATTGCGTGGGCGAAGTCTCCACGGTGGACGGAAAGTCCCCTACAGGATTCCGTACCGGCTGCGAATGCCGAGCCTTTCCTGGCTCAGCTGACTCTTGTCATCCAGGGTCCCGACGGGCCATGGCTGTCCGCGGTTCTGGATCAGCTTGACCTCGAGGCCGAGCGGAAAGTCGCTGCCTACGCCCCCGTCCATGCTGGGGCGCGTTCAGCACAGCGGATCCAAATTCCAGGGGACCGGAGTACCGTACTTTTCTCGCTGCCGGTGCCCGCCCGTGCCCTCGGCGCTTCCCTGGCGACCCTGGCAATTCACCAGTTCGCTGCCGGCGGTGCGGGCTCACTGCTGTACGAAGAAATCGTCCTGCGGCGCCCGATCACCTATTCCCTGATCAACGTTCCTCTCCATGGGCGTGGAGGCGGCCTAAATCTCTTGTCGTTCTCCATCCCATCGGCTGACGAGATGGACGCTCTCGACGGCATCCAACGGGCAACGGAACCCCTATCGTCAGACAGCGTGTATTCCATCTACTCCGGGTTCTCCCGCTGGCTAAGGCTTGGAGCCTCCAATCCCGGCGTCCTCGTGGACCTGATAGCCAATCTGCTCGCGAGCGTCACAGAGCCAGCGCTCATCGGCGAACGCGTCCAAGAAATAAACGACTTTCGGCCCCGCGATATTTTGGCCGTTCTCGGTGACGCGCCCTTGGCCACTCAACACTTAACGATCTTCTCCGGCACAGGACACAGATAAAAAATGAAACTTCTAGTCGTTGTCACCGGCGCGGCCAGCGCCATGTTTGCGCCATTTCACCTCAATTGGCTCAGAGTGGCTAAACCTCACATAGAGACGCACGTTGTGCTGACGGAGACTGCCTGCCGGTTTGTGCAGCCCCTTGCCATCAAGGCCCTGATCCGATCCCGGGTCAACGTTGACGTTTGGTCCGATTTCCCTGATGGCAGTTCCCCGCACGTTGACCTCGGAATGTGGGCGGACGCGGCTGTGGTTCATCCGGCGACTTTCAGTTACGTGAACAAGTTCGCCGCGGGTTTCGCCGAATCTCCTTCTTTGCTGGCCCTTCACTGCACTTCAGCGCCGGTTGTCTTCGCCCCGTCGTTTCCCCCAGGCATCGAACCCAACGTCTGGCTCGACCGTTTGGCGCAAATGGAACGAACGCATGTCCTGCCCTTTGCGCCGGCATTTAGCAACGGCACCGGGGGTACCGAAAACAGTGCATGCGGGCCGTTCTCGGCTGCTGTCGATCTTGCGGAGGCGCTCATTGGCTGAGCCGATCCGTCCCGTCCTTCTCCACAGGAACGCCAACCACAGACGTTCAACGGAAATCTATTCTCTCGGGGACAGCCATGTCTGGGTCCGCGAGCACAAGGACCTCAGCCCCCAGTCCTGGCAAGCGCCGCCGGAATTCGAACGTGTAGGGAAACTGGTTTTCAGCGCAGGACGGTGCCACGAGGGAAAGTGGTTTCATACTGTAGAGGCCTCAACGTCCATACACCCGTTGTTCCAGACGGACCTTGACCGCGCAGACCCCTCACTCCCCCAACTCCTCAGCGATCTTGGGGAGGGGGCGTTTCGGTTTGAACAGACCCAGCAGGCGCTTGTCCAGAACCCGGTGCCGGCCGTAGTGGCATTTCTCTTGGGCTGGAAATCGTCATTTGACGATGTTGAAGGGAGCGCACAGATTCACGCGGAGCTGGTTGCGGCTCTGGGGGCCGAATGGTTCAAGGATCTGGAGGTCTGGTACCTGCAGGAGACCGTGTCCGGTTGCAGACATGGCGAATTTTCTGTCGCCAACATTACGCTTTCGCCTACTGGACCTGTGGTCTTGAGGGACCCCGTATCGGTTGCTGCACCGCGGGGCTTTGACGTGGGTTGGCTCATAGGCGACTTCATCGAGTTTGCCATGTCGCCGCTGACGCCATTTTCCGCTCGCGACGCTGCGGCGGCGGCGAGGCTGGTGCGCCAGGGGTACGAGCGTGCTGCGTCCCAAACCGTGTCGTCCGACGACCAGGCGACGGAAAAGTCTTTGAAGATCGCTGCCCAATTGCGAATCATGTACCACTACGTCGAGTATCGCCTGCACCCAGAACTTGATCAGGTCCACGCCACCAATGCATTGGATCTCATCTGCCCGGAGGTCGTGGGTGAAGGCGGGTCAGTCCTGAGCTTCGTCCTGTGCGAGTCGAGCAACGTTGGAGGGCAGTCCCATGCTGGATAGCGGTGGAACTCAAGCATCCATGAGGGCCGCCGAACGAATACTTGGTAGGCCACTCACGCTGGTGACGACACCTACCCCGCTGAAGGGCAGGAATCTAAACCTTCTTGTCCAGGATTCGAGCTGCCAACGCTACTTTATTAAGCGGTTGAGGGACGGGGAAGGCTCGGCGCGACGCGTGTCCACCCTAGAGGATGCCCAAGAAAGGCTCAGCCGCATACCGCTCCCGACCCCGGGCTTGATCGGCATCGACCCAGCGCAAAGGCTGGCGGTTTATGAGTATTCCGTCGGAGAACCATTCCCCCTCGTTCTCAAGTCGGGTCGGGACTCGGATCTACTGTGGGCAGATTTCGGTAGCGCGCTCGGCAAGCTTCATTCGGGCGGCACGGAAGGTCTGCCTGCCATGCCTTCGGATGCACCGCGAACGGGAACGGACGTGTTGAAGGAATTCAGCTTCGAGGCATTCTGGTCGCTGAGTGCAGCTGAAGTTGAATTGTGGCGGATCCTGCAGAAGGCTGCAGCCGACGGAAAGGTAGATCTCGATCCCCACGAGTTCCCGGCCGAACCGGTTCTTGTTCACTTCGACCTGCGCCTGGACCAGACCTTGTGCGTGGACGACCACGTGATGTTGCTCGATTGGGAGGAGATGCGCTCGGGAGACCGTGCCCGCGACTTGGGGATGCTCTTCGGAGACATTTTGTCTGAGACGGTTTACGGCGTTCTGGACAACTTGGACGAGTCTGACCACGCACCGGACGAAGCGGTGGGTGCTCTGATGATTTCGGCCGGGCGGCGCGCGAGACGGGCCATCGGCCTCGTCGTCGATGGATACATGTCTGAGTTTACGAGTTCGTGTCGGGTGTCCGAGCTAGGGCATCTGAATCTGCTCGGACGTCGCGTCGCGCACTATATGTTTCGGCACCTCCTGGAGCGGGTTGGCTCCCGGAGTGCGATAAGCACGCAACTGACAGGAATCGACCGCGGAATTGTAGCCATCGCGTTGGAGATTGCCCAACGGCTGCCTGCTGCCGCCAACGCGTTCGGGTTTGATTTCCAGGCAAGGATACAAAATGCTTGATCCTGTAGTTCTCCAGATCCGACGCGAGATACAGATTAGTGACGACTGCAGAATTTTTACAGCCCGAGGCGAGTCCCACACCAATGCGTCAGCCCGCGAATTGCGACATAACTTACGCAGTTATATCTATCGGGCATGGCACGGTGACGGGCAGCCGCTTGCATCGAGCTTGTCCAAGGAAGATCTTCACGATGACGGCTTCTACGCAAGACTTCATGCTGTTACGGAGGACTCTCTGGCTGCCCGAGCGGTTCCGTGCCTTGGTAATGCAGACTGCGGTTTAACTTCTCTCCAGGGAATACGGGTGCGGTTCCGCCTCCGGGAGCATTGTCAGCCTGGCGGAAGGCACTGGATTCACGTGCCTAAGCTCAGGCCCTATATTTCTCCCGGCTACATCTACTACAGCCACTTGCCCTTCGATGATCCGTCGGTTGCATGGAGGGTGTACGTCAATGCGAAAGACATGGATTCAGCGCTGGCTATTTGGAAGAATCTCGTTGGCTCCCTTCCTCGTGCGGGGATTGAGAACTTCCACGCGAAAGTTGCTGCAACCGAGGCGATGTTCTCCCGACGAGATGCTTTGGTTGTTTATCTGGAATCATGGAACGACGAACTTCGCTCAATGTTTGAATCAGTAGTCGAGTCCGCAGCCGTGAATCCCGAGACATCCGCAATCACATGCCGAATTGCCGCGGGTGTGTCGGTCGGGCAAGAGCCTCGATCCGCCGGAATTTACCGCGGGATGAGTTTTGGTCAACATCGAAGCCATGTTCTGGCCAACGCACTCGTCGATACGAAGGATATGCCGTCAAGTGCAGCGAAAACCGTCATTGCTGAAATGCTAACTGTGTCGGGGATCGACCCCTTGACTATTTATCGGAATGCCGGACTGGTGCTCTGAAGGAGTGGAGAACATCGTGTCAGAGACAAGTCAAGTGCTGCTGAGCTGCAACAGCATGTCCGCCGGCTACGGCAGGGCAAGCATCTGTGACGACATCACGTTTCAGCTCGAGTTGGGGCAGACGATTGCGATAGTCGGTCCGAACGGTTCCGGGAAATCAACTATCGCCAGGACGATACTTTGCCGTCAGGCTCCCCTCGCCGGGACCGTGAGGCTGAGGGGGGCGGCAGTGGACGACAGGACGGCAGCGTACCGTTCTGCTGTTTCCGCCGTATTCGATGAGGACGCGTTCTTTCCTGCGCTGACAGTCGCCGAGCATCTGGAGCTGATCGCGAGGGGTCACGGCATGCCGGACGTGGCCGCAAGCGTGGAATATGAGCTGTCGTTCTTTGGGCTCGAGAAGCATGCCCGGTCGCAGCCGCACGAACTTTCGTCCGGGCAGCGGCGCCGCGTCCTGCTTGCTGCGGCGTTCATCAGGCCATTCGAACTCCTCGTCCTGGATGAACCGGAGCAGCGGTTGGATGCCGAAATGCGGAGCAAACTCGCGCACCGCCTGCGACGGACGGTAGCAGGCGGTGCGGCGAGTGCATTGGTGGTGACCCACGATCTCGAACTGGTCAAGGGTGCTGCGGACTACTACCTCGTTGCTGGTGCTCGCGCGAGCATGGTGCCCGCCAAAGTTTTCCAGGCTGGGCAGATCGCGTGACTGTGACAACATCGGCGCGGGCTGCTGCCCGGGTAGAAAAGCCCTTCAGCCCGTCGCGGTTTACGCGGCTTCGTTCCCATCCCGACCGCGGGGGGCGGATGCGGGAGGTAATGGGCGATATCTACATTGCCTCTCTCTGGGTGTTCGTCCTTGGCATGTACGGAGTGGCCCTCTTGGGTGTGGTGCGTGAAGCTCTGACCCAGCGAGAGCCCGGCAGCAGCCTGGATGAAGCTGCAGGCCTGGTCCCCCTTAACGACGCATTGTCGGTTTCGATGGTTGCTGTGGCTGCATTGGGTGTGACTCTGCTCGTCCGTATGGGACCCATGTCGGTCACCGGGCCCCAGGGCTTCTGGTGGCTGGGGTTGCCGTTGGACCAGCGCAGCATGTTGCGCAGCCGGTATTTCAGGCTGTTTGCGGTGGCGGTGGTTGTTGCCATAGTCGGCTTTATGCCCCTTGCCGTCGCTGAATCCGATGACTGGATGTCATTGCTGACGGCCTTGGTGATGTCGGGCCTGCTCGGTGCAGTAGCCTTTTGCCTCGCGGCAACTGTGCAGCTTCAGCGACTCCGGGCGCGGAGCCTCAAGGTCTGCCTCGCGCTTATTGTGGCCGCACCACTCGCAATTCTGGTTGCCGCGCTGGTTTATGCGTCGGGAGGGAACATTGATCCGTTTACCAAGACGCTTCAGTTCCTGCCAACTTTCTGGCCGGTGCTGGCGCTAACCGGAGATGCACCCTGGCAGATCGCAGCGCCGGCGTTTGTGGCCGTGGCACTGTGGTTGTCGTGGATAGGTCGACGGCTTCACCTCTTCCGTGCTGAGGAGCTCAAAGAGGCAGGAAACGCCTCTGGATACTTCGCGGCATCGCTATATTTCATGGATTTCAGGTCGGCTGGGCTGGCCCTGCGTTCTGGTGGCAGTGGATCTTCCCGTAAGCCTTTGCTAAGGCTCCCGGGGATCACTGGAGCCTTCCTGTCGGCAATTGGAACAGCGTTTCTCCGGACGCCGGGCCTTACCGGCAAGACAATAGCCCTCTGTCTGATCCCGGCGGCGGCGCTAAGCGTTGAGGGAATCTCCCGCAACGCAGCATTGTCCCTTTCCGTCGTGGTCTGCGCTGGCATCGCGTGCCGGCTCGCGGCCACAGCCGCCATGCCCTTTGCTGACCAGCCTGCCCTGGAATCGTATTTTGCGCTGAGTGCACAGAAAGCCCGGAGGCTCCATCTCCTCATCCCGGCGGGTTACTTGGCTGTTTGGGGGGCGGGCACTTTCGTTGCCCTTGCCTTTTTCGTTCCTCTCGGACCGCTGCTCGCCCTGCAGATCGGAGTCGCCGTCGCGGGGATGGCCGGGGCAAGCGTGAGATGGGCATTCCGCCCCGTGCAAGACCTGTCCTCGCCCCGATCGGTTCAGGCAACCGCCCTCGCCGGTCTGATCCGCGGCCCCGACGCCTTCATCCTCGGCGCCGCACCTCTCGCTGGCGCGCTGTACGCAGGTCAGGCGTCGGCCGTTCTCGTCGCTGTTCAACTCGCCGCAGGGGTTGCCGCGGTTCTGTGGGCTACGAGCCTGCCGGGGCGCCGGGTGAGGTTCGAAGACCTCGGATGAGGCATTCCAAAAAAATCATGCACCCCGGAATTCCGGGGTGCATGATCGGCAGCGGCCAGAAGAATTATGAAGCTTAGCCGTGGTTGTACATGACGTGCTTGGTGCGGGAGAAGTCCTCCAGGGCGTAGCTGGAGAGGTCCCGGCCGTAGCCGGAGCCTTTGAAGCCGCCCCAGGGCATTTCGTTGGCCCGCGTGACGGCCTCTTCCTCGGTGCTGAAGGTCTCCACCGACACGACCGGGCCGAAGATCTCCGTACTGGTGATCGCGGCACCAGCGGGCACGTCGGTCACGACAGTGGGTTCGATGAAGTAGCCCGGTCCCTCCATGGCACTGCCGCCGAGGCAATCGTCAGGCCGTCCTTGCGGAAGTCGTCCAGTGGCGTCGTCGAAGACGACGACGGGCGCTTTTCCGCCCAGTTCCAGGTGCACACGCTGGACGGTGGAGCTGCGCTGGCGGCAACCTTCTGGCCGCTGCCCACGCTTCCGGTGATGGCGACGAGGTCGACGTCGGGGTGTTCAGATATCCTGTTTCCCACGACGCGCCCGGAGCCCGTGACGATAGCGTGCGAGGACGGACGTTCCTCGCCTGTATTCCGGCTCGTGAAGCGCGGATACTCGTTGTAGTACACAAGCTTTGAAGCGCGGGTGATGAGCAATGCTGACGCGGTTCGGACTGGTATGGCTGTCCGCTGCTGTCGCCTTGCTGGGCGGGTGCACGAACGAATCCGGCCCGGTGACGGGCCATTCAGGGCTGGTCGCGGGTTACGTCCTGACGGCACCGGTGTGTCCGGTGGAACGTACAGGCCACGACTGTCCGCCGCGCCCCGTATCAGGGGCGGCGGTCGTTGCCCTGCAGGGAGACAGTGTCCGCACTTCAACGCTCACGGACACGGCAGGGGCTTTCAGCCTGACGCTGCCCGACGGCCCCTACGTCATTAGGGCTACCAATGTCGGCGGCTACGCATCCACGGCCTCCGAGGCCGTGGTCGTCTCCGGCAATCCCGTCCACATCACGCTGATAGTTGATAGCGGAATTCGCTGAGCCGCGCTTTGTTTCAGCGGATCTGCTGGTCAGGGTTCTGCAGATCGTACAGCGCCCGTGATGCGCCGATAGCGTCTTTATGCTCCCGAGACCAGTCTGCGAGTTGTTTGACCAGCAGCGTAAGGCTGCTTCCGCGGTCGGTGAGTTCGTAGGTGACCTGGGCCGGGACGGTCGGGTATACCGTGCGGTTTACGAGGCCGTCGCGTTCCAGCCGCCTGACCGTCAAGGTCAACATGCGCTGCGAAATCCCATCGATGGCCCGCTGAAGCTCCCGAAAGCGTCTGACGCCAGATGCCAGTTCCACGATGACCAGCACGGACCATTTATCCCCAATCCGATCCAATACGTCACGAATTCCGCAGTCCGGATGGCCGGCTTCGCCGCAAGGTTCCAGGACAGGGGTTACTTCCATGTGACTGCCTAACACCAAAGTGCCTCCTTGTGGACCCTCAATCGGTTACCGAAGATGAGTCTAGTTCCCGAAAGTACCAGTGAAATGAGCATGCCCATGATTCTCGTTACCGGAGCCTCCGGCTGCCTTGCCACAGCGATCCTTGAATACCTCACGGAGGCGGGCGCGTCGGCAACCGGAGCAACCCGTAATCCCACAAGCAACAGTCGACTCCAGGCTCTGGACTTCGATGTCCCCCAAACAATCTCCTTCGAGGGGGTGGAAACACTGGTCTTGGTGTCCGCCGGAACTGAAGAAGACGATGTGGTTGTCACCCGCCATGAGAACGCCATCACGGCGGCCGAACGCGATGGGGTCCGGCACATCGTGTACACAAGCCTCACCGATGCCGGCGACCACCTAGGATTCGCGCTGGCCCACCGCTGGACAGAACGCCGCCTCCGCAGCGGAACGGCGCAGTGGACGATTCTGCGGAACGGTCTCTACGCGGAACTGATCGGCCAGCTCCTGGCCCCCCGCGAAGGTGTCGTCTCGGCACCATTCGGGCAGGGCGGCGTCGCCGCGGTCGCCCGGGATGATCTGGCAGAAGCAGCGGCCATCATCGCCCGGAACCCCGAAAAGCACCAAGGCAAGACCTACAACCTCGTCGGGAACACCGTCATCACGGCGCAGGACCTGGCTGACACGGTGGGGGCGGAATACCGGCCGGGCAAGCTCAGCACACTGCGGCAGGCCCTGGACTCTGCAGCGCTGTTGCCCTTCCAGTCCCCTATGCTGCTCTCCATCCATTCCGCCGCACGCCACGGATTCCTCGAGGAAACAGGCACCGACATCACCGACATCCTTGGACGGGAACCCCTCAACCCACTCCACATTGCCGCAGCCGCCGCGACCGCCTGACCAGCGGAAGGGCGTCGAACTTGCCCTACGCGTCGAGCTCGTTGGAGGCGAAGAGGCCGCTGATGAGATCGCCGAGGCGCGACCAGTGTTCACCTGACATCGCGGCGGCTGCTTCGGCGTTGCGTTGCTCGCAGACTCTGATGAGTTCGTCGTGGTGCGTGATGGTTTCCTCGCCGCCCAGGAGCCCTGAGAACTTTCGGAAAAGGATTCTATGGAGTTGCGGGTGGAGCTGCTCGATGATGCGCTTGATGACAGGATTTCCCGCGGCGTCGATGACCACACCATGGAAGGCGTCGTCGGCCGCCAACGCTTTGGAGACGTCCTGTTTTTTCACTGCCGCAGCGAAGTTGCGGTTTGCCTGCCGCATTGTATGGAAGTCGCGTTCGGTAAGCTGCGGGACGGCGGCGGCCATCGCCACGGCATCGAGCGCCTTCAGGACGGCCAGATTCGCTGCTACGTCGTGTTGATTGAGTGTCGAAACCCGTGTGTATACGCCGGCCTTGGATTCTATGAGTCCGCTGTCAACCAGCCGAGTGATGGCTTCGCGCACCGGGGTTCTGCTTAGTCCGAGCATTTCAGCGAGCTCCGCGTCCTTGATCTTTTCACCCGGCGCAAGCTCGCCACGGACGATGGCATCCCGAAGGCGTTCGTAAGCTGCGTCGCTCATCTTGGGTCGTTCAACAGTGCTGGCGCGGACTAGTGGCATATTGGATACTGTACTCTGCGACAGTGCCCAGCAGAACGCGCCGAACCACCGCGGCCGCCAAGATCTCAGCCGGGTCGATGAACGGCACCGGGATGTCACTGCCGGAAAGTCCAACCGGAACTTCGGTGCAGCCCCCGATGATGGCCTGGGCACCCGCCTCGATAAGCCCCAGTGCAGCGCGGGTGAGCTGCGGCCGGACCGCTGACCCGGGCTTGCCCGCTTTAATGGCCCGAATGGAGCCCATGACAAGATCCTCCTGGCTGTCATCTGCGGGCGTAATAACAGCAACGCCACACGTTTCGAGCCAGGATTGGTACAGGCCGGCCTTCTGGGTACCCGTCGTCGACAGCAGCCCCACCTTTTGCACAGGTGGCACAAGCTGCCGGACATACTTGGCCGTCTCCTCAATCATGTGGATGATCGGAACGTCAACCTGGGCCTGTACGGCCTGAAGGAAAGCGTGGGCAGTGTTGCAAGGCACGGCTAGCATTTCAGCCCCCGAACTTTTGAGCAGCTTGGCTCCGGCAATAAGGGCTGGTGTTGGATCGGCGCCGTGCGTTAGAAGTGCCTCTGTCCTGTCGGGAATGGTGGGGTCCGACCAGATCAGCACCCTCAAGTGCTCCTGATCGCACCTAGCAGGCGTCGCGTGCACCAGCTTGAGGTAGAAATCGGCTGTTGCCTCGGGCCCCATGCCCCCAAGAATCCCTACGACACCGCGCACAGCCGGGGCTCCGTTTATCCCAACGCCGCCGACGGCGGGTAGGGGCCCTACGGGCGAAGGGTCGTGTTTTGCCGCGGTGATGAGAGTCGTCATGGGAATCGTTCCTGTCGGGGATGCATCGATGGCTCCAATATATTGCATACTGCGTATCAGGTAAAGCCTGCCGGGGCTCGGATTGCACGAAGGTAAGCAGGGACACCCCCAAGCGGGCGCCCCGATGTCCCTTACTGACAACCGTCTGATAGCGGAGCAAAGGGCTGCCTCATGCTGCGTCGTACAGCAGGCAAAACGCCCGGCTGGGAGTCCCAGCCGGGCGTTCCCTCCCCCCGCTATTTGATTCCTTCCGGCGTCCATCTCTCGACCTGCCGTGCGTTCGTCGCTAGTGTGGCACGCAGTGATGTCGATTCCGGTGTATCCCGGTCGACGCCCCAGCTTCAGGCGGCATCCGGTCGCCGTTCACGCGAAGGAGCACGCCATGGGAATCCTCTCCGTCGACCTGTTCATCACCCTGGACGGCGTGTACCAGGCGCCGGGCGGCCCCGACGAGGACCGCGAGGGCGGCTTCGAGTTCGGCGGCTGGCAGGGCGCGTATTTCGACGACGAGACTGGCGAGGCGATCGGCGCCGGTATCAACCGCATGGACGCCCTCCTGCTGGGACGCAAGACCTACGACATCTTCGCGGGGTTCTGGCCCACCCGGGGCGACGACGACCCGATCGCGGTGACGTTCAATGCCCTGCCGAAGTTCGTCGTGTCGCGCTCGCTGACCGACCCCACGTGGGAGGGCACTACGGCGCTATCGGATGTCGCTGAAGTGGCGGCGCTGAAGGACCGGTTCAATGACATCCACGTCATCGGCAGCGGCGACCTCGCACGGTCGCTGCTCGAGGCCGACCTCGTCGACCGGCTGAGCCTCTTCCTCTACCCGCTCACCTTCGGATCGGGCAAGCGGCTGTTTGCCGACGGCACCGGCGTGCCTGCGGCGTTCCGGCTCGCGCAGACGCCGCAGGCGTTCCCGAAAGGTGCGGTCTCGCTCATGTACGAGCGCGCGGGAGAGCCGGTCACCGGCGTCGACATCAGCCAGGGGTAGCGAACCATCGTTCAGCATTCCCCTAACTGGACAGCTCTCCTCCTGCTGTCGGGCGGGACTACCCCGGTGACCGGCGTTGCTGGGTTCAGTTCATATATGGAGCCAAGGAAGCGTTTGGCATTCCAGCTTCACCCGCAGGTTCTGGGAGCGCGGACCCGCACCAACAAGGATATCTTCTACAACACCAAGGAAGGCCTCCCCCGCGCTGACCGCGAACTCGCTGCGGCGGCGACCTCCAGGGAAAACGGCTGTGTTTTCTGCGCGTCCGTCCACGCCCGCTTCGCCTCCCACCATTCGGGCCGGCACGACGACGTCCAGCGCCTTCTCGACGACGGGTCCGCTGCGGATCTCGGCCCGCGCTGGAACGCTGTGGTGGCAGCCGCCACCGCACTGGCCCAGACTCCCCCGCGGCTGAACTCCGCCCATATCCAGGCCCTGCAGAATGAAGGACTGGACGCCTTGGAACTCGCCGACGTGATCCACGGAGCCGCGTTCTTCAACTGGGCCAACCGGCTGATGCTCTCGCTCGGCGAACCCGAGCAGTAGGTATAGCAGCAACAAGAAGGGTGGGCGCCCGGGGGCGCCCACTTTTCTTTCTCAACGACCTCTGTAGGGCGGCAGGGCCCGCGACCTTCCACTGCGTGGTGGCGAGATGCACTCGTTCAGGTTTCGCAATAGTCTGACCGGGTGGACACAAACACCATGAACCCCAGCGAACAGGTCGGCAGGCAGACGCGCATTCTCGAAGCGGTGCTGGACCTGCTGTCACGCCACGGCATCTCAGGCGTCAATATGCGGGCCGTGGCGCGTGAAGCCGGCGTCGCTCTGGGGCTCGTGAATTACTACTATGAAGACAAATCGAGCTTGATCCGTGCGGCCTTGCACCGAATGGACGAGCACGACCTTATGTTGGTCGCGCCCGATCCGGCCTCACCCCCGGACGAACAGCTCCGCAAGGCTCTCCGGCGTGTTGCTGCCGCCGAACTCCTGACCACACGATATCTGTCACTGCGCCTCCACCTTTGGGCCCTCGCGCAAGCCCATGAAGACTTTGCACTGATCAACGCGGCGGCGTTCGAGCGGTATCTCGACGGGCTCGCGACGCTGATAGGAAATGCCAAGCCAGAGCTTTCCCCCGATGAATGCAGGGAGCGGGCGGCCGACATTGTCGTAGTACAAAACGGCATGTGGCTGACAGCGCTCCTCGGCGTAGACAACGCATCCATCGAAAGAAGCATCGCCCGCACCGAGCAGATCGCCTTCGCCGCATCGCGATGAGACGACCACGCCCAGGTCCAATCCCGGGATTGCTGACGCCCATTTCGTCCGGGCTCCAACGATTCAGCATTATTCTTGAACATTTGTTCATATACAAGTCTTGAACACCTGTTCAATATCTACTAATCTCCTTCGTATGACCCACGCCACACCAGCCCAGCTCCCACCTCGGGGACGCCGGCTCGGACTCTCCCAAATGACTGCACGACTTCCGGTCCGGATGACCGCGCCCGAGGGCTGAAAGCCGCGCTGGAGACCAGCACGGTCGAGGCCTCCGGGCTCGACACTGGGCTCTACACCTGGAGCCCGCTGCTCAACGCACTCTCAAGTATCAGAGTTACCCGGTTCAGAGGGGACCTCACGGACCGACGCCGGCGGCAGGAAGCGCTGCACTTGCACCGTGGCACCCCGCCCTAGAGCACGGTCACCGAAGACGTCCCGCCCACGGCGGACGCGGAGGCCGACCACTAATCGTCGACGTACTACTAATCGACGGACTACTACAGGAGACACCATGACCGACACCGCATCCACCCTGTTCATCAATGGCTCGTGGGAGCCTGCCGCGTCTGGCGCGGTGCGCAAAATCCGCAACCCGGCCGACGGCGAACCGGTCGCCACGGTATCCGAGGCCGGCCGGGAGGATGCTGAGCGCGCCATCGCTGCGGCCCGTGCGGCCTTTGACTCCGGCGTCTGGGCCTCGGTCCCGGCACCCGAACGCGGCGCCTTCCTGCTCAGGGTCGCCGCGGAACTGCGTGAACGCCGTGAGAAATTCGCCCGCGCCGAATCACTGGATACCGGGAAACGGATCATCGAAAGCCGGATCGACGTGGACGACATCGCCGCCTGCTTCGAATATTTCGGAAGGCTCGCCGGGCAG
Organism: Arthrobacter sp. Soil_N43; assembly: GCF_057655195.1. Classification (NCBI taxonomy): domain Bacteria; kingdom Bacillati; phylum Actinomycetota; class Actinomycetes; order Micrococcales; family Micrococcaceae; genus Arthrobacter; species Arthrobacter sp. Soil_N43. Next base: position 7,894 of record NZ_JBDGML010000126.1, on the reverse strand, counting down.
CAGGCGGGCCGCGTGGTCGACGCCGGGGACCCCGCCGTCGTAAGCAGGATCGTCTACGAGCCGGTGGGTGTCTGCGGCTTGATCACGCCGTGGAACTACCCCCTGCTCCAGGCCGCGTGGAAGATCGCTCCCGCGCTGGCAGCCGGCTGCACTTTCGTGCTCAAGCCCTCCGAGCTGACCCCGTCCACCGCCATCCTGGCCATGCAGCTGCTGAAGGACCTGGGCCTGCCGGACGGTGTCGCCAACCTCGTGACCGGCCCCGGCGCCGAGGCGGGCGCACCGCTCTCGGAACACCCCGGCGTCGACCTGGTCTCCTTCACCGGCGGGTTGGAGACCGGCAAGCGCATTGCCGCGGCCGCCGCCGGCACCGTGAAGAAGGTGGCACTGGAGCTCGGCGGCAAGAACCCCAACGTGGTGTTCGCCGACGCGGACTTCGATGCCGCCGTCGACAACGCGCTGAACGGGGCGTTTGTGCACTCCGGACAGGTCTGCTCCGCCGGGGCCCGGCTGGTGGTCGAGGAATCGATCGCCGAGCGCTTCGTCGACGAGCTGGTCCGGCGCGCGCAGGGCATCAGCCTCGGCGGCCCGTTCGAAGAGGCGGCTGAAACCGGCCCGCTGATTTCCGCCGCCCACCGCGAGAAGGTCCACGCCTACGTCCAGCGCGGAGTGGAGGAAGGTGCGCGGCTGCGCTGCGGCGGCGCGGCACCTGCTGGGGAGAAGTACGACGGCGGCTTCTACTACCAGCCGACGGTCCTGGACCGCGTCACCAGGGGCATGTCCGTGGTCGTGGACGAAGCATTCGGCCCGGTGGTGACCGTGGAAACGTTCCGCACCGAGGACGAAGCGGTGGCCACCGCCAACGACACTATCTACGGGCTGGCAGGCGCGGTGTGGACCCAGGATGCCGGCAAGGCGCAGCGCGTGGCATCCCGGCTGCGGCACGGCACGGTCTGGATCAACGACTATCACCCCTACCTCCCCCAGGCCGAGTGGGGCGGCTTCGGCCAGTCCGGCGTGGGCCGCGAGCTCGGCCCGAGCGGCCTGGCCGAATACCAGGAAGCCAAGCACATCTACCAGAACACCAGCCCACAGGTAACCGGCTGGTTCGCTGACCGCAAGGAGAACTAGATGCATACCGACAACGTCGAAAACCTCAACAACCGCGAGTTCGACTACATCGTCATCGGCGGCGGATCCGCGGGCGCCGCCGTCGCCGCCAGGTTGAGCGAGGACCCCGCCGTGTCCGTGGCCCTGGTGGAGGCCGGTCCGGACGACCGCGGCCTGCCCGAAATCCTCCAGCTGGACCGCTGGATGGAACTGCTGGAATCCGGCTACGACTGGGACTACCCGGTGGAACCGCAGGAGAACGGCAATTCCTTCATGCGCCACGCCCGCGCCAAGGTCATGGGCGGCTGCTCCAGCCACAACTCCTGCATCGCCTTTTGGGCCCCGCGCGAAGACCTGGACGAATGGGAGTCCAAGTACGGCGCCACCGGCTGGAACGCTGAATCCGCCTGGCCGCTGTACCAGCGGCTGGAGACTAACGAGGACGCCGGCCCGGACGCGCCGCACCATGGCGACTCAGGCCCCGTGCACCTGATGAACGTGCCCCCGGCGGACCCCGCCGGCGTCGCGCTCCTGGACGCCTGCGAACAGGCCGGCATTCCGCGCGCGAAGTTCAACACCGGCAACACCGTGATCAACGGTGCCAACTTTTTCCAGATCAACCGCCGCGCGGACGGCACCCGTTCCTCCAGCTCGGTCTCCTACATCCACCCGATCATCGACCGCGAGAACTTCACCCTGCTGACCGGGTTGCGCGCCCGGCAACTGGTATTCGACGCGGACAAGCGCTGCACCGGCGTCGACGTCGTGGACTCGGCGTTCGGCCGGACCCACCGGCTCTCCGCGCGTTGCGAGGTCATCCTGTCCACCGGCGCCATCGACTCGCCCAAGCTGCTCATGCTCTCCGGCATCGGCCCCGCCGCGCACCTCGCCGGACACGGCATCAAGGTCCTTGTCGACTCCCCCGGCGTCGGCGAACACCTGCAGGACCACCCTGAAGGCGTGGTGCAGTTCGAGGCCAAGCAGCAGATGGTGCAGACTTCGACGCAATGGTGGGAGATCGGCATCTTCACCCCCACCGAGAACGGCCTGGACCGCCCTGACTTGATGATGCACTATGGTTCCGTGCCGTTCGACATGAACACCCTGCGGTACGGCTACCCCACCACGGAGAACGGCTTCAGCCTCACCCCGAACGTCACGCACGCCCGCTCCCGCGGCACCGTCCGGCTGCGCAGCCGCGACTTCCGCGACAAGCCCGCAGTCGACCCGCGGTACTTCACCGATCCGGAGGGCCACGACATGCGCGTCATGGTGGCCGGCATTCGCAAGGCCCGTGAAATCGCCGCCCAGCCTGCCATGGCCGAATGGACCGGCCGCGAGCTCTCGCCCGGCATCGAGGCGCAGACCGACGAGGAACTGCAGGATTACATCCGCAAGACGCACAACACCGTTTACCACCCCGTCGGCACCGTCCGCATGGGGCCAGCCGACGACGACATGTCGCCGCTCGACCCCGAGCTGCGGGTGAAGGGCGTCACCGGCCTGCGCGTCGCCGATGCCTCTGTCATGCCTGAACACGTCACGGTCAACCCGAACATCACCGTCATGATGATCGGCGAACGCTGCGCCGACCTCATCCGCGCCAGCCGAGCCGGCGAAACGACGACGGCGGAGGCGGAGCTCAGCGCGTCCCTCGCCTGACCGGCAGCGCGCCCGCGGAACGGGCGCAGCCGGCTCGGCAACAGCATTGGGGGAAACGGCCGGGCGCCCACAGCGCGGTGCCCGGCCACTGATTCACCTGCGTCCAAAGGCGTCCGCAGGTCATCACCATCGTGCTTTTCTGACTTAAGGAGTTCAGATGTTGGAACCCAGCAAGAGTACTGATTCAAGCGGCATGGACGAATTCGGCTATGCCCAGACCCTGGACCGGAGCATCGGCAAGTTCGCCAGCTTCGCCGCAGGCGTCAGTTACATCTCCATCCTCACCGGAGTTTTTCAACTGTTCTACTTTGGTTTCTCCATGGCCGGCCCGGCTTACGCGTGGTCCTGGCCCATCGTCTTCGTGGGCCAGCTGATGGTGGCGCTGTGTTTTGCCGAACTGGCAGGGCGCTACCCCGTGGCGGGCTCGGTTTACAACTGGGCCAAGCGTCTGGCCTCCGGAACCTCGGCCTGGCTGGCCGGCTGGCTGCTGCTGCTCTCCTCCATCATGGCGCTGGGCTCCGTGGCATTGGCCCTGCAGATCACCCTGCCGCAGCTCTGGTCCGGTTTCCAGCTCATCGGCGACGGCACCGGCCCGTATGACTTCGCCGTCAACGGTGTTGTGCTGGCCAGCATCATGATCACGATTTCCACCCTCATCAACGCGTTCGGCGTGAAGCTGATGACCAGGATCAACAGCATCGGCGTGTTCGTCGAGCTGATCGCGGCCGTCCTGCTCATCCTCGCGCTGGGCTGGCACGTGGTGCGCGGTCCCGAGGTCTTCTTCGACACCGCCGGGTTCGGCGAGGGCCACGACCTCGGCTTCTTCGGAGTGTTCATCATCGGTGCCATGGCCTCCGGCTACGTCATGTACGGTTTCGACACCGCCAGCTCCCTCGGCGAGGAAACGAAGGACCCGAAACGGACCGCCCCCAAGGCCATCCTGCGCGCCGTCACGGCCTCCTTCCTGCTGGGCGGCCTGATCCTGCTCTTCGGCATCCTGGCCGCACCGGACCTCACCGACCCCAAGGTGGGCTCGCCCGACGGCGGCCTGCAGCACATCGTGCTCTCCGTGCTCGGCGGCCCCTTCGGCAAGGCGTTCCTCGTGTGCATCGTGGTGGCCGTGGTGGTCTGCACGCTGGCTGTCCACGCCGCTGCCATCCGCATGATGTTCGCAATGGCCCGGGACAACAACCTGCCCTTCAGCCGCCACCTCAGCAAGGTGGACCCGGTACGCAAAACCCCCACCGTCGCGGCCATCGTCATCGGAATCATCGCCATGATCCCGCTGGTCGTCAACATCTCCCAGCCGGCCATCTTCACGATCCTCTCCAGCATCAGCATTGTCCTGATCTACCTGTCCTACCTGCTGGTCACTTTTCCCATGCTGCGCAAGCGGCTCGTGAAGAAGTGGCCGGCGCCCGGCGACCGTTCTGAAGCGGGATTCAGCATGGGCAAATGGGGACTGCCGGTGAACATCCTCGCGGTCCTGTGGGGCGGTGCCATGACCCTGAACCTGGTCTGGCCGCGCCCGGAGATCTACAACTCGGTGCCGCCGTTCGAGTGGTACCTGCAGTGGGGCGGTGTGCTCTTCGTCGCCGCCGTCACCGCAGGCGGGGCGATGCTGTACCGGCTGAAGATCAGGCATCAGACGGGCGTCCTCGCCGAGCACGCCGCCGCCGTCGCAGCACATCCGTCGTCTGGCTCGGCCCAATCATTAACCCCGGCCGCCACCCAACTGGTGTCGGTTCCTGTCCAGGCCCAAGCCGCGTTGTCCTCTGCGGACCGTGTCAATGAGGTCCCTGACGCGCTCACAGTCAACGGTGCCACGTCAAATAACGGGTCGTAGGGTGCGCCCCTGCGGACAATGAATACGAGGTTCAGGAACTCCCGGACGAGCATCTCTTCGCCAGTGTCCACCGGCGAAGGGATGCTCGTCCGGCGTCTTTCTTGGTGGTTGGCGGAAGCCCCCAAATAGGGAGAAACCCGCCGTCGACATGGGTGCCGGCCCCGGCGTAGGCTGGCAGCATCGGCGCATGTGCCCCGGTGACTCTGCGTCGATACCCCAATCGATGAAGGAGGACCAATGAGTGCCGTACGTGAATTCATGACGACGGATGCACAGTGTATTAAGGAGAACCAGTCCCTCGTAGATGCCGCACGCATGATGCAGGACCTGGACTGCGGATCGTTGCCGATCTGTGGTGACGACGGCAAGTTGAAGGGCATGATCACCGACCGGGACATCGTGCTCAAGTGCGTTGCCGTAGGGCGTGATCCACGCGAGATGATGGCCCGCGACCTCGCCACCGGTGCGCCCCACTGGGTTGACGCCGATGCAAATGTTGACGCCGCCATCGAAATGATGGAGAAGTACCAGGTCCGGCGGCTCCCGGTCATTGCTGACCACAAGTTGGTAGGCATCATCAGCCAGGGTGACATCGCGCGCAACTACACAGAGGAGCGTGTGGGCGAACTGGTGGAGCACATTTCGGAACGCAAACGAATGCAGTCGAGCAGTTCATAAAGCCAAGCAACTCATCCGCAACACGCGCCACGGAGTACTCTCCGTGGCGCTATTTTGTGAGCGGTCCGGCGCGGCGGAGCCAGGCTTCGCCGTCGGCACCGCCGGCCAGCAGCACGGTGTCGTACTGCCCGATAGACGGCAGCGGCTTGGCAATGGCCGGGCGGGCGTTTGCGCGCTGCTCCGACACGTTGCGGTCCCAGGTGGCGTCGTAGCTGCCGGGTAAGGATCAGCAGCTTCGATGCCGTCTAGGCGGTCAATAGGTTGGCCCGGCATGACGTGAAGTGCCGCCGCGTCGGCCGAAAGCGGCTACACCACGCGATCTCGTTGGACACCTTGACCTGAGTTTCGAAGCGCTCGAACTCCCAGCAGATCCGGGACTGCGCATCAACATCTGCACAGCGGATCCCGAAACGCCCTCCGAGGATGCCTGGAAGTCCTGGCTCACAGACGCCGTCGCCAACATTGACGCCGTCGTCTTCACTCAAGGTTCCTCGTACGGCGACGCCTCCGCGGCCGAGGCCGTGGACTACGGAGCCGCGAAAAACGTGCTCCGAGCACTGGCTGGCCAACGTGTGCGCATCGCACTCATGACAGCCATCGGGGTCACCCGCCGCGGCAGCACCCACGACTGGAAACGGCGCAGCGAACGACTCGTCCGCGCCAGCGGCAACGCCTACACCATCGTCCGACCCGGCTGGTTCGACTACAACAACGACGACCAACTGGAAATCACACTGCTCCAGGGCGACACCCGCCACGCAGGAAGCCCAACAGACGGCGTCATTGCCCGCTACCAAATCAGGGTGTCAGGACTGAGCGCAGTCCGGTTCCAGCCGCAAGTTCCTCCAAGGCCAAGCACGCCTCCGACAATGGGCGGACGTTGTCGATCAGCTGTTCAAGAGGAAGGTGACCGGCCAAATGGAGCTTTGCCAAGCGAGGTATGTCGACTCTGGCCACACTTGATCCGTAGTTACAGCCCAGTATGCTCTTGCCCTGGTCCGCCAGATCATAGGGGTCGATGCTGGACCGGGCACCGAAGCGGGTCATCCCCACCAGGACAGCGGCGCCGCCTGGGGCCAACAGTCCTGGCAGGGTTTCAATGACTTTTTCGTTTCCTATGGCTTCAAAGGCAAAGTCCACGCCGCCAAGAAGGTCGTGGACGTATTCGGTGAGGTCCGTTTCGCGGGGATCCACGGTAATGGTTGCTCCCAGCTCCTGGGCTTTTGCGCGTTTCTCAGGCGAGAGATCCGCTGCGATGATCGGGTGGGCACCAGCCAGCTTGAGCCCCATCACCGCTGAGAGGCCGACGCCTCCGCAGCCGATAACCACGGCGGATGCGCCCGTAGGCACCCGTGCCGTGTTGAGCACGGCGCCGACGCCGGTGGTCACCGAGCAGCCCAGCAGGGCACCGACCGTGAATGGCAGGTCATCGTCCACCTTGACTGCAGCTGCCTCCGGGACAACGACGTGGGGCGCGAATGTGCCCAATCCGAGGTAGGGCCACAATTCCTGCCCCTCGCTGTCTTTGAAGGGCGTACTTCCGTCCGGCAGCGTGTTTGCCAGTGCGGTGGTGCCGGTGCACAGCCAGCCGCGGCCGGCGGCGCAGTTGCTGCAGCGCATGCAGGGGGCGAACCAGGACAGGACAACGTGATCGCCGGACCGTATGGTCGTGACGCCGGGGCCGGTCTCGTCAACCACACCGGCAGCTTCATGGCCGAGAACGAGAGGCTGCTCGGAGGGCCAGTCCCCATTGACGATATGCAGGTCTGAGTGGCAGACACCCGTGGCGCGGATGCTCACGCGGATCTGGCCCGGACCGGGAGCGGCAACAACTACAGGTTCTTGTGCTGCGCCGCGCCCCGGGCGGTAGGTGGTTGCGTCAATCACAGTGTTCTCCTATCCCGGATTCGAAGAAAGCTGTTCATCGCTGCGGTGCCGTTCGGTTACTTCTGCGTTGAGGTCGATGGAACGGCCCATGATCAGGTAGGCGACCGACGCCGTGGCCAGCCCCACAAGCCACGCGATGTCGACGTCCCCAAGCGCAGTCGCGGCCGGGCCGATGTAGCTCCAATCGCCGATGGTGGGCAGAACCATGAATGGGATCTCGGTGAGTAGCCCGATGCCGAAGGCAGTCAGTCCCCGCCACCCCCAGGAGCCGTAGATTCCGTGGGGTGTGAAGAGATCGGCAATCGCGTAGTGGCCCTTGCGGACGACGAAGAAGTCCACCAAGTTGGTGGCTGTCCACGGCACCAGGATGTAGAGCATCAGGGTCAGCGCCGAGAAAACCGTGGCCACGGACCCGGCGCTGATAGATGACGCGATCAGGTACCAAAGCAAGGCCAGCACAAGGATCGTCACCACACGGGCGGTGGTTTTCGGCTTGATCGGGCGGACGGAGTCGATTGTGGTCAACACGGTGAGCATTCCGCCGTAGGCGTTCATTCCCATCGTTGCGATCAGCGCGAGTGCGGAGAGCAGGGCCGCGATGTCACCCAGCGGGGCGAAAATGGTATTTCCCGCCGTCTGCAGGCCAGCGAGACCATCGGTCGCTCCCAAGGCGATGGACAGCCATGCGCCCAGGGCAATCAGCCAGATCGCGGA
>NZ_JBDGML010000125.1:0-12722 GCF_057655195.1 Arthrobacter sp. Soil_N43 | reverse complement strand
AGACCACGCCGTCACTGACGGCGCGGCGGCTGCGGCCACGGCCCCGGCCACGGGTGCCTTCCTGGGCCGGGGCTTCGGTGGTTTCTGCCGGGACGGCCGGAGCCGACACCTCAGCAGCAGCGCCGTTATCGGCGCTCTTCGCAGCAGCCCGGGCCGGAGCCTTGGTTGCTGACGTACCCGCACGATGCGCCGAGATGGCCGAGACAAGGTCTCCCTTGCGCATGCGGGAACCGCCCGAAATACCGAGCTGGCTGGCAAGAGCCTGCAGCTGGGCGAGCTTGAGGCCGGCGAGGCCACTGCTCTTGGCGGGTGCTTCCGTCAACGATCCGGAAGCAGAAGATGGTGTGTCCACAGCTGGCGACAGCTCAGTGGTTTCGGTCACGAAGGATCCTTCCCCCTCGACGGCGTCCAGACTGGGAGCTGGACGCGATGATTTGATCTGGGCTGCAGTTCAGATCTGCAGCCGGGATTTCGGCCTTGCCGGATGGAATTCGCGGCAGGGCCGGATACTGATCGCCTTCAACGCTCCGTAATACGGTGGGGCGTCGGACTGACGGTTCAGGGAACAGAATGTTTTCTGTGGGCCCCGGGTCAGGCCAAGGAGGCGGCACCGGAAAATACTGCGCATTACTAAGACGAAGCAGCAGCAGATCTATGCAGGTCCGGACCAAGATAGGCAACATGGCCGATCATCAGGTTCTTTGACTGCACGGTCTTTGGCTGCAGGGCCCCTTGACTGCAGAGTCGCTGTTGACTGCATAAACTGCGGTGACTGAATGCGGGTTTACCGCCGGTGCACTCCCACTTTAGCACCTTCGACGTCCACTGCCAGCTTCATCACGCGCCAGTTGATATCAGGCGTGTTTGCCGAGGTAAACGAATCGATGAACTGCAGCACATCCGCAGCCTCCGCCTCGCCGTTGGCGAGCACCAGGACGGTTGGCCCCGCCCCGGAAACGACGGCGGCGTGCCCGGCTTGGCGCAGCGCCATGATGAGGGCGGCACTGGGCCGCATTGCCTCCGCGCGGTAGCTCTGGTGCAGGAAGTCCTCGGTGCCGGCCAGCAGCAGTTCCGGCTTGTTCGTCAGCGCGTGGATGAGGAGTGCGGCGCGGCCGGAGTTCATGGCGGCTGCGTGGTGGCCCACCGACGCCGGCAGCAGGGCACGCGCGGCTTCCGTGGACAGTTCATAGTCCGGTACGGCCACGATGGGGGTGACGGCGTCGTTCACCGTGGCGCAGGTGCTGCTGTACTGGTCACTGTCCTGCCACGACAGCGCCAGCCCGCCGAAAATCGCCGGGGCGACGTTGTCCGGGTGCCCCTCCATTTCACTGGTCAGCTGGAGGATCCAGTTCCGGTCCTGCTGCTCGCCCGAGGGGAGCAGGGCGTTCGCTGCCGTAACGGCTGCCACCACGGCGGCCGCCGAGGAACCCAGGCCGCGGCCGTGCGGGCTGACGTTTTCAGCCGTGATCTTGAGGCCGTTGTGCCGGTAGCCGAGGCGCTCGAAGGCGGCGTTCATGGCCCGCACCACCAAGTGGCTGGCGTCCCGCGGCAGGGACTCGGCGCCTTCACCGCTGAGCTCGAAGAGCAGCTCACCGCTGTCCAGGCTCTCGACCGTCAGGGTGTCGTGCAGGGTCAGCGCCAGGCCGAGGCTGTCATAGCCGGGCCCAAGGTTCGCGCTCGTGGCAGGGACCCGGACAGTGACCTGCTGCCCGCCCTGAATGGCGGGCAGCTGGGCGGTTTGCGGCAGCATGGTTTCCAAGGTTATTTGTCTTCCAGTCCCAGTTCGGCGGCCACCGTGACAACGTCGTTGGACACCTTGACGGGCTGGACGTCGCTGCCATCTTCGGTCCGCAGGGCCCACTGCGGGTCCTTCAGTCCGTGGCCGGTGACGGTGATGACGATGGTCTTGCCAGAAGGGACCTCGCCGGCCGCGTGCTTCTTGAGGAGGCCCGCGACGCCTGCGGCAGAGCCGGGCTCGACGAAGACGCCCTCCTTGGAGGAGAGCCAGCGGTGGGCTGCCAGGATTTCGTCGTCCGTGACGGCATCGATGAAGCCGCCGGACTCGTCGCGTGCGGCGATGGCGCCGTCCCACGAGGCAGGGTTGCCGATGCGGATGGCAGTGGCAATGGTGTCCGGCTCGGTGATGGGGTGACCGGCCACAAACGGGGCGGCACCCGCGGCCTGGAAGCCCCACATCCGCGGAGTCCGGGTGGAAACAGCCGGAAGGGTGCCGGCCGTCGCGGACTCGAACGGCGCCGAGTACTCCTTGTAGCCCTTCCAGTACGCGGTGATGTTGCCGGCGTTGCCGACGGGCAGCACATGGATGTCCGGCGCGTCGCCGAGGGCATCGACGATTTCGAAGGCTCCGGTCTTCTGTCCCTGGATGCGGGCAGGGTTGACCGAGTTCACCAGGAAGACCGGGTAGGACTCGCCGAGCTTGCGGGCGATGTCCAGGCAGTTGTCGAAGTTGCCGTCCACCTGCAGCAGGGTGGCGCCGTGGGCGATCGCCTGGCTGAGCTTGCCCATGGAGATCTTGCCCTCGGGCACGAGCACTGCGCACTTCAGGCCTGCGGCCGTGGCGTAGGCGGCCGCAGACGCGGACGTGTTGCCCGTGGAGGCGCACACCACGGCCTTGGCTCCGGATTCCACGGCGGCGGTCATGGCCATGGTCATGCCGCGGTCCTTGAAGGAGCCGGTGGGGTTCATGCCTTCGACCTTGAGGTACACCTCTGAGCCGGTCAGCTCTGAGAGCTTCTGCGCGTGGACCAGCGGCGTGCCGCCCTCGCCCAGGGTGATGACCTTGGTGCTCTCCGTTACGGGCAAACGATCAGCGTATTCGCGGATGACTCCGCGCCATTGGTGAGCCACTTAGACTCCTTCTACCCGAAGTACGGATGTAACTGAATTGATGACGTCCAGGCCCTTGACGGCCTTGACGGTTGCTGCCAGTGCAGCTTCGCTTGCGCGGTGCGTGACGATCCGCAGTTCCGCCGATTCCACGTTGGAGTCGGCATCACGGTGGATGGTCTGGCGCATGATCTCGATGGACACGCCGTGCTCGGCGAAGAGCTGGGCGATCCTCGCCAGTACGCCGGGCTGGTCGGCAACGTCCAGTCCGATGTAATAGCTGGTGGTGACGGCGTCGATGGGGAATGCCGGAACGTGCCCGGTGGTGGACTCGATACGGCCCGGTCCGCCCAGGACAATCCTGCGGGCAGCCGACACGAGGTCGCCCAGCACGGCGGATGCCGTCGGGGTTCCGCCGGCACCCTGGCCGTAGAACATGAGTTCGCCGGCGTTCTCGGCCTCAATGAAGACCGCGTTGAAGGCCCCGCGGACAGCAGCGAGGGGATGTTCCCGGGGAAGCAGCGTGGGGTGCACCCGCACCGAGACGCCGCCACCGCCGTCGGCGTCTGTCAGCTGCTCGGCAATGGCGAGCAGCTTGATCACGAACCCGGCCTCTTTGGCCGCGGCGATGTCAGCTGCGCTGACGCCGGTGATGCCCTCGCAGTGCACGTTCGCCAGGTCAAACCGCGTGTGGAAGGAAAGCGACGCAAGGATGGCGGCCTTGGCCGCAGCGTCAAGGCCTTCGACGTCGGCAGTGGGATCGGCCTCGGCGTAGCCAAGCCGCTGGGCCTCGGCGAGGGCGTCGGCGAACTGGGCGCCGGTGGTGTCCATCTGGTCGAGGATGAAGTTGGTGGTGCCGTTGACGATGCCCAGGACGCGCGTGATGCGGTCCCCGGACAGGCTGTCCCGGATCGGGCGCAGGATCGGGATGGCTCCCGCCACGGCAGCTTCGTAGGACAGCTCGACGCCGGCCTTGTCCGCCTCTTCGTACAGCGCCGGGCCGTCGGCGGCCAGCAGGGCCTTGTTGCCCGTGACGACGCTGGCGCCGTTCTGGATGGCGGCAAGGATCAGGGACCGGGCCGGCTCCAGGCCGCCCATCAGCTCGATGACGAGGTCGGCGTCCTTGACCAGGGTTTCGGCATCCGTGGTGAACAGTTCGCGGGAAAGGTCCACCTCACGCTCGGCGTCGATGTTGCGCACGGCGATGCCGGTGAGCTGCAGGTGGGCCCCCGTGCGGGAGGCCAGAGTGTCGGCGTCGTCCATGAGAATCCGCGCGACCTGAGCCCCGACGTTGCCACAGCCCAGCAGGGCTACTTTCAGGGTTCGCAATTCAGTCATTCAGGCTCCCATGTCGCGGTTCAGCAGATCTTCTTCGGTTTCCCCGCGGACAATCAGCCGGGGAGATCCGTCGCGCACAGCGACAACGCCCGGCCGGGCCAGATAGTTGTAGTTGCTTGACAGGGCCCAGCAGTAGGCGCCGGTCCCCGGTACAGCGAGCAGATCACCGGCTGCCACGTCCTCGGGCAGATATACATCTCTAACAACTATGTCGCCGCTCTCGCAATGTTTGCCCACTACGCGGGACAGCTGCGGAGCAGCGGCGGAGGCCCTCGAGGCGAGGATCGCGGAATAATCCGCGTCGTAGAGCACCGGGCGGGCGTTGTCGCTCATGCCGCCGTCCACCGACACATAGCGGCGGGGGTGCGTAACGTTTTCTCCCCCTGTTTCCGGTGTTCCGGCGTCGCCGGCGGCCGGAACATCCACGCGGACGGTCTTCCGGGTGCCCACCTCGTACAGCGTGAAGGTACTCGGGCCCACAATGGCCCGTCCCGGTTCGATCGAAATCCGCGGCGCGGCAATGCCCAGCTCAGCGCATTGTGAACGGACGACGGCGGCCATCGCCTGCGCGATGTCGGCCGGCGGGCGCGGAGTGTCCACCGGCGTGTACGCGATGCCGTAGCCTCCACCGAGATCGAGTTCGGGAAGGCGGATCGAGTACTTCGCCTGCATCTCCGCCAGGAAGCCCAGGAGCTTCACCGCGGCGAGGGCAAAGCCGTCGGGTTCGAAGATCTGCGAGCCGATGTGGCAGTGCAGGCCGAGCAATTCGATGCTGGCGTAGCTTGTTGCCGCGGCGACGGCTTCCTCGGCCGCCGAGAGGCCTGCCTGGTCAGTGGAGTCTCCGGCCATGGACAGGCCGAACTTCTGGTCTTCATGGGCCGTGGCGATGAATTCATGCGTGTGGGCGTGCACCCCCGGAGTCAGGCGCAGCATGACCTTGGCCGTTTCGCCCCGTTCGGACGCAATTTTGGCCACACGCTCCAGCTCGTCCAGGCTGTCCACCACAATGCGGCCGAGCTTCATGTCCAGTGCCCGGTTGATCTCGCCGTCGGACTTGTTGTTGCCGTGCAGGCTGAGCTCTGCACCGTCGATGCCCGCACGGGCTGCCACCGCAAGTTCACCGCCGGAACAGGTGTCCAGACGCAGGCCCTCTTCTGCCACCCACCGTGCCACAGCAGAGCAGAGGAAGGACTTGCCGGCGTAGTAGACATCCACTCCCCCGCAAATGTCGGCAAAGGCCTCGTCAAAGGCATCCTTGAAGGAACGGGCGCGGGCGCGGAAGTCCGCCTCGCTCATGATGAAGAGAGGCGTCCCGAACTGTTCCTTGAGCTTGCTGACCGGAATCCCGTCAACGGCCAGCTCGCCGTCGGAATTCCGCCCGACTCCGGCAGCCCACATAGGCTCGTGGAGTGCGTTCAGATCCGCCGGCAGGGCCAGCCAGTCCGGAGCAAGCGGGGAAGCATGTGCTGCCATGGGGGCATCTGCGGTCATTGAGTCACATCCGTTCCGGCGCCGACACGCCGAGCAGGTCCAGTCCGTTGGCAAGCACCTGGCTCGTGGCGTCATTGAGCCACAGGCGGGTGCGGTTGAGGTCGGTGACGACTTCCTCGCCCAGCGGGGCAATGCGGCAGGCGTCGTACCAGCGGTGGTAGGCGCCGGCGATGACCTCAAGGTGGCGGGCTACCCGGTGCGGTTCCCGCAGTTCCGCAGCCTTGGCCACGATGGAGGGGTAGCTGCCCAAGTAGGACAGCAGCTCGTTTTCGGTTGCGTGGTGCAGCAGCGAGGCGTCGAAGGCGCTGCGGTCCACGCCCGCTGCGACGGCATTGCGCGCGGCGCCGCGGGTCCGGGCATGCGCGTACTGCACGTAGAACACCGGGTTTTCGTTGCTGTGCTTCTTGAGCAGTTCGGGATCCAGGGTCAGCGGGGAGTCTGCCGGGAACCTCGCCAGCGAGTACCGCACGGCGTCCTTGCCTAGCCAGGAGATCAGGTCCTTGAGCTCGATGATGTTGCCGGCGCGCTTGGACAGCTTGGCACCGTTGACCGAGACGAGCTGTCCAATCAGCACCTCAATATTGACCTCGGGATCGTCACCGGCAGCGGCTGCTATGGCCTTGAGCCGGTTGATGTAGCCGTGGTGGTCGGCGCCCAGCAGGTAGATCTTCTCGGTGTAGCCGCGGTCCTTCTTGGACAGGTAGTAGGCGGCGTCGGCGGCGAAGTACGTGGGCTCGCCGTTCGCGCGGATCATGACGCGGTCCTTGTCGTCGCCAAAGTCCGTGGTGCGCAGCCAGACGGCACCGCCGTCGTCGAACACGTGGCCCTGCTCGCGAAGGCGGGCGACGGCACTTTCGATGGCCCCGGCGTCGTGGAGCTCCTGCTCGGAGAAGAAGACGTCGAAGGAAACGCCAAAGTCGGCCAGGGTGTCCTTGATGTCCTTCAGCTGAGCCTTGTAGGCCGCTGCCCGGATCACCGGAAGGGCCGCCACGTCGGTGAGCTCGCGGATGTCCGGGTGCTGGGTGAGCACTTCATGGCCGAGGTCCCGGATGTACTCGCCCGGGTAGCCGCCCTGCGGCACGTCGCGGCCGTGCAGGCGTGACAGCACAGAGTTGGCGAACACGTCCATCTGCGAACCGGCGTCGTTGATGTAGTACTCCGCGGTGACGTCCGCGCCGGAGGCCCGCAGCACACGCGCGATCGAGTCGCCGAGGGCAGCCCAGCGCGTGTGGCCGATGTGCAGCGGACCGGTGGGGTTGGCGGAGACAAACTCCATGTTGACCGTGTGGCCCGCGAGCGCGGAATTGGTGCCATAGGCCGCGCCGGCTTCCACGATCGCCTTGGCAAGGGCACCGGCTGCGGCCGCGTCCACGGTGATGTTCAGGAAGCCCGGACCGGCGATCTCGACTGCGGACACTCCGTCGATCCCTTCCAGGCGGGCGCTGAGGACGGTTGCGAATGCCCGCGGGTTGGTTCCGGCCTGCTTCGCCAACTGCAGGGCGATGTTCGTGGCCCAGTCTCCGTGCTCCCGGTTTTTGGGACGCTCAACCAGGACGGCGTCCGGGACAGCCGCCTCGGGGAGGGCGATCTCGCCGGCGGCAACGGCATCTTGCAGGCAGGCGGATATGGCGAGGGAGAGTTCTTCGGGAGTCACATTCCTAGCCTACCGGGGGGCCCGCCCTGCCGCGGAATCCGGAGGGGGACCCTGGCCCCCTCAGTGGCCGCCCCGCCGTCACAGCTAATACTAGGGACATTCACAGTTTGAACGTTTAGCCTGATCTCGGCGTCGTCCACCAGGTAAGTGCCCGTACTAACGAAACGAGACACCGTGCAGCCCACAATCCGCAAAACTGTTTTCGCCGGGATCGCCGGCCTGTCCCTCGCCGGTACGGTGGCCGGTTGCGCACCTTCGGCGCAGCAGCCTGCCGCCCAGGAAACCCCTTCCTCTGCTTCTTCCGCTGCTTCGGAGACCGCAGCACCCGGTTCGTCTGCGCTCGCCACCTCAGGCGCCGGCTACAAGGACGGCACCTACAGCGCGGACGGCACCTACAAGTCGCCCAACGGCACCGAGACCGTTGGCGTGCAGCTGACGCTGGCCAACGGGACGGTTTCCGCCGTTGAGATCACGGAGCATCCCTCCAACCCGAACACCCGGAAGTTCCAGGGGCAGTTCGCGGGCGGAATCGCGGCGCAGGTGGTTGGCAAGAGCCTCGACGAAATAAAGGTTTCCAAGGTGGCTGGCTCGTCGCTGACCAGCGGAGGCTTCAACCAGGCCATTGAAGAGATCAAATCCCAGGCAGCATAGGCAGGCGCGCGCGGCATGGACTCCACGACGAACATAGTAAAAGGAGAGCCCATGCCGCACGCCAGCTGGCATGAATTCCGTTTCGACGGCATCGGAACGAGCTGGGAGATCTCCACTGCCGCACCGTTGGATGCCAGGCAGCGCAGCCAGATACTTGCCGAAGTGGAGCGCTACGACTCAACGTGGTCCAGGTTCCGCGGCGACTCGCTGATCAGCCAGATGTCAGTGCAGGCGGGCCGCTTTGAGCTGCCCCCTGAATCCGCCGGCCTCGCGGACCTCTACCGTAGCCTGTACACGCTTAGCGGCGGGGCTATGACACCGCTGATCGGCGAAAGCCTGGAACAGCTGGGCTACGACGCCGGCTATTCCCTGCAGCCCCGCGGAGGCGCAGCACCGCCGCCTGCCTGGGACGGTGTCCTTGAGTGGCGCGGGACATCACTGCACACCACCGTTCCCGTGGTGCTGGACATCGGGGCTGCCGGTAAGGGCCAGCTCGTGGATCTCCTGGGCGGCATGCTGCGGGACCAAGGACTCACAGAGTTCTTCATCGACGCCAGCGGCGACCTTCTGAACGGCGGGGAGACGCCGGTGACGGTGGCGCTGGAGCATCCATACGACGCCAGCAAGGCGATCGGCACCGTTCCTCTTGGCCAAAGGGCGTTGTGCGCCTCTGCCTCCAACCGAAGGGCTTGGGGCGACGGACTCCACCACGTCCTGGACGGCACCACCGGCAAGCCGGTCCGGACGGTAGTGGCCACGTGGGCCATGGCCGAAACTGCCATGGAGGCAGATGCCTTGGCCACCGCTTTATTTGTGGTTCCCGCCGCGGCACTGGAGCCCCATTTCCGGTTTTCCTGGCTTAAGGTCTTTTCCAACGGCAGCGCGGAATACTCCGCGGAATTCGAAGGGACGCTGTTCACATGAGTTCCACCACCACCGGGCTGCGGGCCTCCCCCGCCACCGCGCTGGATGCCTTCCTCGGCCGCTTCACGATGTACCGGCTGGTGTCCCTGGTCCTTGCCGCGCTGGCCGCCTACAGTCTGCTGCTCGACGGCCTGGGCTGGCTGACATTCGGCATTCCCAACATGCTCGCCCACCTCGCGTTGTGCCTCGGGCTGACGTACGCCTCCAACCGCGCCCTGGCCGCAGTGTTCCGCGTCAGCCCGCATTCGGAATCGTCGCTGATCACAGGGCTTTTGCTCTACTTCCTGTTCTGGCCAACCCAACTCGGGCCGGCATTCGCTCCGATCGACCTGGCCGGCGTGGCCCTTGCGTGCGTCCTCGCGTCGGCGTCAAAGTATGCGTTGGCCTGGCGCGGACGCCACGTGTTCAACCCCGCGGCCGCCGGCGCCTTCATTACCGGCCTCACCGGGTTGAACATCGCGACCTGGTGGGCAGGCACACCCGCCATGCTGTGGCTGCTGGGTCCCGGAGTCCTCCTGGTGCTTTACCGGACCCGGAAAATGCTGATGGCCGCAGTCTTCATCGTTGTTGCCACGTCCATCGCGGCCAGCGACCTGCTGCAGTCGGGCGTGGACGCGGGCGGCGCCGTGTGGCAGCCGCTGGCCCAAAGCCCGGTGCTGTTCTTCGTCGGATTCATGCTCACCGAACCGCTGACGCTGCCTCCGCGGCGCTGGCAGCAACTGGTGCTGGCCGCCGTCGTCGGAGTGCTTTTTGCGATGCCCTTCAACTTCGGTTTCGTGGCGAACTCGCCCGAACTGGCCCTGCTTGCAGGGAACCTGCTCGCTTTCCTGGCCGGTCAGCGCGGAAGCGTCCGGCTGCTGTTCAGCCACTCCCGCAGGCTCACGCCGACGACGACCGAATTTGTCTTCAAGCCGCGCCGCCCCGTCCGTCACGAGCCCGGCCAGTACGTGGAGCTGGATCTCCCGCACGAGAAGCCTGACGGCAAGGGCCGCCGCCGCGTATTCAGCCTGACAAATTCCCCCGACGCGACCCACGTGAAAATCGGTGTCGGCACCGCAGACCCCGTCTCCGCCGCCAAACGCAGGCTCCTGGCGCTCAAGCCCGGGGAGGAGCTCACGGCCACCACCGTGGCGGGAGACTTCGTCCTGCCCAAAGGATCGAGCGCTCCGGTCCTGCTCATTGCTGCGGGCATCGGCATTACGCCCTATCTGGCGCATCTTTCCAGCGGAGTGGCCAGGCAACGGGATACTGTCCTGCTGTACCTGGCCAGGAATGCGTCCGAACTTGCATATGCGGCTGAACTGAAAGAATCCGGCGCCAGCATTCTTGCCCGTCTGGCCGACGGCTCCGCTCCGCCCGACTTCATTGAAGACGCCGGCGCCCGGCTGGATCCTGGCACCCGGCTGGACGGCCCGTCGCTCAAGCTGCTTGTCCCTGACATCGCCCAGCGGAGGGTGTTCATTTCGGGCTCACCGGCCAGTGTGGGGTCGCTGCGGCGTGCCGCGCGGCAAGCAGGCGCCCGGCGTATCCACGTTGATTCGTTCGCTGGATACTAAAACCGTGCAGGGCGTTGGCTGCGGGAACGATGCCGGTTTTCCATTCGGCCCCACCTTCCTGCTAAGCTCTAGGACGTCCCGCCGGCAACGGCAGGATCCCTGACTGCCCTCGTAGCTCAGGGGATAGAGCGTCTGCCTCCGGAGCAGAAGGTCGTAGGTTCGAATCCTATCGAGGGCACAGAAAAAACCCCGTCGTTTCAGCGAAACGGCGGGGTTTTCTGCATCCCCCATCGGCGCCTGCCAGTGCGCCTCCAAACATTGTCAGTGGCCGCTCGTAGGCTGATCTGCATGATCTGTTCCATCATTCCCCCGTACATGCTGAAGCGCCTCGCGGCGCAGGACGCGCCACGGTTCACCGCTGTCCGCCGGGCAGCAAAAGAAGCCCTGCTGCACGTGAAGACAGTGCAGGCGGCGAGAACGGCACCGGCGCCCGTGACTCCCCCGGGCATGAGGCAAGTGCAGCCTGCTCCCCCGGACAGATCTGTCTACGATGCCAAGTCGGCTGAATCCCTTCCCGGCGTGCTGGTGCGGAAGGAAGGCGAAGCCCCTGTCGGTGACCCCGCGGCCGATGAGGCCTACGACGGGTTGGGCCATACCCACAGCCTTTACGCCGACGTTTTCGGCCGGAATTCCATCGACGGCCAGGGCATGCCGCTCCATGCCACCGTCCACTTCGGCAAGCTCTACGACAACGCCTTCTGGGACGGCCAGCAGATGGTTTTCGGCGACGGTGACGGCGAAATCTTTCAGCGGTTCACCCGCTCCCTCAGTGTTATCGGGCACGAACTGGCCCACGGAGTAACCCAGTTCTCCGCCGGGCTCGCCTACCGGAACCAGGCCGGTGCGATCAATGAGTCCATCTCCGATGTCTTCGGTGCCTTGGTGGAGCAGTACTTCCGGAAACAGTCAACGGCCGACGCGAGCTGGCTGATCGGCGAAGATCTGTTCACTTCCCAGGTTGAGGGCTCGGCCCTCCGCTCCATGAAGGCCCCCGGAACGGCGTACGACGACGATGTCCTGGGCAAGGACCCCCAGCCGGACTCGATGGACTCGTATGTCCGCACCAGCGCGGACAACGGCGGTGTCCACATCAATTCAGGCATTCCCAACCGAGCCTTCTGCCTGGTCGCCCAGTCGATCGGCGGCAACGCCTGGGAGGCCCCGGGACAGATCTGGTACGAGACCCTGACGGGAGGATCCCTACCGACGACAGCAACTTTCAGCGTCTTTGCCAAGGCCACAGCGGCATCCGCAAGGGAATTGTTCGGGGACGGGTCTGCGGAGCATGACGCCGTGCGCGAGGCGTGGGAAACTGTGAAAGTGAAGCACTAACCCCACGCCGGGAGCGCGGCAGTTCCGCGCGTTCGGCGGCCTCGGATACCAGGACCCTGCCATGAAAATCACAGTTGAGCGCAGCGGAGGAATTGCTGCCCTGACGCGCACCTGGACAGTTCAGGCCATCACGTCGAGCGACAAGAGCCACTGGCAGCCGATCGTGGAAGCCTGCCCGTGGGACGCAGTCCCGGACTCCCGGCAGGTTTCCGACGGGCAGCCCGACAGGTTCATGTATTCCATTCGGGCCGGCCAGCACCGGGCCACGTTGCCGGAAAGGGCAGTGACCGGGCCCTGGCGGGTTCTCGTGGAAACGACCAGGGCCGCTGCGGAACAGACGCCCCGCAACGATACGGCAAGCGGCATCCGCTCCTAGGCAGTGCCTTGCTACGGGCGGTGCCTTGCTATGGGCTGTGCCAGGCAAGGACTGCGTGCGAGGCCGGCGCCAACCGGTGGCAACCACGCAGGTCAGGGCGAAGCCGGCCCCCACCGGGTGCCAACCACGTAGGTCAGGGCGAAGCCGGCCCCCCACCGGGTGCCAACCACGTAAGTTAGGGCATGCCATTGTCGGAGGACCTTCGGGGCCCTCGTGCGGCAGCCTAAGGTTAGGAGGCGCGGGCCAGTTGTTCGGACTGGCTGGTTCCGGGCAGCGGCGGTGCTGTGGATTGGTAGGTGTGGCCGGTCGGTGTCCGGAGTTCGATGGTGTGCCGTGGGCCGGGCCGGGGTATGGCTTTCCAGCCAGTGGTTTCTTTGGTGTGGTTGCAGGCTTCGCAGAGCCCGGCGCCGTTGGCCTGTGTTGTGGCGCCGCCGCCGTGCCAGGGAACGATGTGGTCGTGGTGGCGGATGGGGGCGTCGCAGTAGGGGGTGCGGCAGGTGTCGTCGCGGGCCTGGATGAAGCGGCGCAGCGGGGCCGGGAAGAGGCGTGCCCG
>NZ_JBDGML010000124.1:0-36464 GCF_057655195.1 Arthrobacter sp. Soil_N43 | reverse complement strand
TGCCCGCGGGCACGTTCATCCCCGCCGGAGCGCAGGGTGTCCGCGTGGCGGGTGAGCGCGGCGTGCACGGCGATACCGGCCGAGACGGGGAGCAGTGCGGTCAGGTAGCACATGGTGTCCGGTGCCGGGCGGAGGCTGACGTGCCGTTCGGTGGCGGCGTGGGCGGCGCGCTGGGTGACCGAGCGCGGGTCCCGGCGGTAGGCAGCGGCACGGGCGGCGGCCACGACGGCCCGGTCTCCCGCACCGCTCAGCGTTCCGGTATCGGGGGCGAGTTCCTCATCGACGCTGCACCGGTCCGCGGCGGACAGGGACGCCGTTTCGCGCACCAGCAACGTGGCCCGCCACTCGTTCAGCTGCCCGGTCTCCAAGGCAGCGAGCGTGTGCGGCATCTCGAGCACCAGGGCCCTGGCCAGGCCCAACAACCGGTTTCCCTTGGCCGGGGATTCGCCACGCGCGAGGGCGATCTGCGCCCCGATGCCCGCCCCGAGCTCATCAGCGGGAATCCCGGCGCCAGCCTGCTGCCGGCGCTGCAGCTGATCAAACGCGCGGTCAGGCGAGCCTGGCGGGCAGCCAAGGCAGACTTTTCCTCTTCCAGTGCCCGGACCTCATCAATCAGCCGGGCACCCTCCTGCTCGTCCACGCCCCCGTCCGGAACCGCTTCGAACCCCCAATTGCCGTCCATAACCCAACTGTCCCCCGGGGGCTATGACATTTAAGGATCGCCCTTTGCGGAGGACCCGACATCACTTCCGGGATTAGGCTGGAGCGGTGACCCGCCTCATTCTTGCCTCCCAGTCCCCCGCCCGTACCAAGCTGCTCAGCAACGCGGGCATCGCCCATGAAGTCCTCGTCTCCGATGTGGACGAGGACGCCGTCCAGGCCCGCTACGGCGTGACCGACCCGCACGACACCGCCCTGCTGCTCGCACGCGCCAAGGCCGAGGCTGTGGCCTCCCTGCCTGAGGCCGACGGCGCCCTGGTGATCGGCTGCGATTCCGTCTTCGAGTTCGACGGCGAAGCCCACGGCAAGCCCTACACGGCCGAGGTCGCCAAGGAACGGATGCTCCGCATGAGCGGCAGCATGGGCGTGCTGCACACCGGCCACTGGCTCGTGGACTGCCGGGATACCGACGGCTCCGACAACTCTGAGGACGGCAACGACGGCGGCGCCGCCGGTTCCGGCGCGACTCTCGGTTCCGTCTCCTCCGCCGAGGTCCACTTCATGGAGATGAGCGAGGCCGAGATCGACACCTACATCGCCACCGGGGAGCCGCTCCAGTGCGCCGGCTCCTTCACCATCGACGGCTATGGCGGGGCGTTCATCCGCAAGGTCGACGGCGATCCCCACACCGTTGTCGGGCTCTCCATCTCCACCCTCCGCGCCCTGCTGGGACAGGCCAGGGTGAACGTTACCGAGCTGTGGACCGGCGGCGCCGTGGATCCCTCCGAAGTCCGGGCCGAGTGAGCCAATTAGCGGCACCTTGTAGCAACCCTACAAAGCAGAGGCGCCGTACACGCGGATTCCGCCAGTAATATCGGCGGAATCCTCAAAATCAGGCTAGGCTCCCTGAAGGAAAAGAAGGAGACGCCTTGTCAGTTAAGCCGGAGCAGTCCGCAAGTCCAGAGCAGTCCACCGCCCCGAGCCACGCAGGTGCAGCCCTGACGAGCTCCAAGCGGCTGAGCAAAGTACTGATCGCCAACCGCGGGGAAATCGCCGTGCGCATCATCCGTGCGGCCCGCGACGAGGGCATCTCCTCGGTGGCGGTGTACGCAGACCCGGACCGCGATGCCCTGCACGTGCGGCTGGCGGACGAAGCCTACGCACTCGGCGGCAACACCGCCGCAGAGTCCTATCTCGTCATGGAGAAGCTGATCGAGGTGGCCCACCGGTGCGGAGCGGACGCCATCCACCCCGGCTACGGCTTCCTGGCCGAGAATGCCCAGTTCGCTGCCATGGTCATCGGGGCCGGCATCACCTGGATCGGCCCTTCCCCGGAGGCGATCTCCGCGCTCGGCGACAAGGTCCAGGCCCGCCACATAGCCGAAAAGGTGGGGGCGCCGCAGGTCCCCGGCACGGCCGATCCGGTGGAGTCCGCCGAAGAGATCCTCGAGTTCGTGGACAAGTTCGGCCTGCCCGTGGCCATCAAGGCGGCCTTCGGCGGCGGCGGCCGCGGCATCAAGGTGGCCCGCACCCGCGAGGAAGTCCCGGAACTCTTCGAGTCCGCCGTCCGCGAGGCAATTGCCGCGTTCGGCCGCGGCGAATGCTTCATTGAGCGGTTCCTGGATGCACCGCGCCACGTGGAAACGCAGTGTCTGGCGGACGCCTACGGCAACGTCGTGGTCGTCTCCACCCGCGACTGCTCCCTGCAGCGACGCAACCAAAAGCTTGTGGAAGAGGCCCCGGCCCCGTTCCTTACCGAAGAGCAAAACCGGCGCCTCTACGAGTCGTCCAAGGCGATCCTCAAGGAAGCCGGCTACCTCGGCGCCGGGACCTGCGAATTCCTGGTTGGCCAGGACGGCACCATCTCCTTCCTCGAGGTCAACACCCGCCTCCAGGTGGAGCACTGCGTTTCCGAGGAGGTCACGGGCATCGACCTCGTCCGCGAGCAGTTCAGGCTGGCGCGCGGCGAGAAGCTGGGCTACGGCGACCCCGAGGTCCGCGGGCACTCCATCGAGTTCCGCATCACGGGCGAGGATCCGGGCCGGAACTTCATGCCCGCCCCGGGCATGCTCACCACGCTGAAGAACCCCACCGGCCCCGGCATCCGGATCGATTCTGGCGTGGAGCAGGGCGACGTCATCAGCGGCAACTTCGACTCGATGCTGTCCAAGCTCATTGTCACGGGCGCCACCCGCACCGAGGCGCTGCAGCGCTCGCGCCGAGCCCTTGAGGAAATGGTGGTGGAAGGCATCCCCACGGTCATCCCCTTCGATCTCGCCGTCGTCAGCAACCCCGACTTCGCCCCGGCAGAGGGACCTTTCAAGGTCCACACCCGCTGGATCGAAACCGAGTTCGTCAACGACCTGCCGGCCTGGACGCCCACGGCCGCCGCAGCCGACTCGGAGGAGGCCGGCGAACGCCGGACCGTCGTGGTGGAGGTCGGCGGCAAGCGGCTGGAAGTCGCTATCCCCGCATCCCTCGGATTCAGCGGCACAGCATCGGGCAGCATGAAGCCTGCCAAGTCCAAGAAGCGCAGCCGCTCAGGCGGCGCAGCCCAGGCGGCCGGCGGCAATGCCCTGACCTCTCCCATGCAGGGCACCATCGTGAAGGTGGCAGTCGCCGAGGGCGACGTCGTCGCCGAGGGTGATCTCGTCGTCGTGCTTGAGGCCATGAAGATGGAACAGCCGCTGACTGCCCACCGCTCCGGCACCGTGACGGGGCTGGTTGCGGCAGCCGGCCAGACAGTGGCCGCCGGCGCAGTGATTGCGACCATCGAGGACTGACAGCTCATACAGAAATGCCCGGTGTGGATTCACACCGGGCGTTTCCGTTTAAGGAGAAGGCTCAGGCCACGTTGTTTTCGTAGTCCAAGTCGCGGGTTTCCTTGCTCAGGAACAGCGCGATCAGCGTCAGGACCGCCATGACCGTCAGGTAGATGCCCACGAGGACCGGGCTGCCGTCAGCCTGTTCCCAGAGCGCGACGGCGATGAACGGCGCCACAGCCGCACCCAGGATGCTGGACACGTTGTAGCTGACAGCAGAGCCGGTGTAACGGACGTTGGTCGGGAACAGTTCCGGCAGCAGCGCACCCATCGGCCCGAAGGTGAGCCCCATCAGGGAGAATCCGATGACCAGCAGTGCCATGGTGCCCACGAAGCCGCCGCTGAACAGCGGGACGAACAGCAGTCCGAAGACAAAGATGCCGCCGGTCACGGCCAGCAGCATCTTGCGGCGGCCGTACTTCTCCGCCAGCGGACCGGAGACCAGGGTGAAGATTCCGAAGAACACAACGCCAGCGATCAGCATCCAAAGGAAGTCGTTGCGGGTGAAGCCCAATCCGGGAACGAACGCCGCGGCGGCTGCCTCGGTCATGGGCTTGCCCGCCTTCTCCGCAGCTGCCTTGGCGGCGTCCAGGGTGGCCGGGCGCGTGCCATAGGTCAGGGTGAACGTGGTCATCAGGTAGAAGAGCACGTACGTAGCAAGCATGATGAACGTGCCCAGGATGAGCGGGCGCCAGCTCGTCTTGAAGACCCGGGCAAGCGGCAGCTTGGCCACTTCGTTGGATTCGAGTACCTTCGTGAAAGCCGGCGTTTCAATGAGCTTGAGGCGGACGTACAGGCCGATGATCACCATGATGGCGCTCAGCAGGAACGGTACGCGCCAGCCCCACGCTTCGAAGGCGGCCGGGGAAAGTATGTAGCTTGCCACCAGGAAGATCACATTGGCAATAATGAAGCCGATGGGCGCGCCGAGCTGCGGGAACGTCCCATAAATCGCCCGCTTGTTGGCGGGGGCGTTCTCAGTGGCCAGGAGGGCTGCGCCGCTCCATTCGCCGCCGAGTGCGAGGCCCTGGGCGAAGCGCATGACCACGAGGAGGGCCGGAGCCCAGAAGCCCCATCCCGGCACCAGCGCAGTGGGCAGGCAGCCGATCAGGAACGTGGCAATGCCCATGGTCAGCAGCGAGGCCACAAGGGTGCCCTTGCGGCCGAACTTGTCCCCGAAGTGGCCGAAAACGATGGAGCCCAGCGGGCGGGCGATAAACGCCACGCCAAATACGGCGAAGGAACTCAGCAGCTGGGTGGTTTCATTCTGTCCCGGGAAGAACAGCCTGGGGAACACGAGAACGGCGGCCGTGGCGTAGACGTAGAAGTCGTAAAACTCAACGGTGGTGCCGATGAGGCTGGCGACAATCACGCGCCCGCGCGTGTTCACTTGCTTGGCTGACCCCGGCTGCGGTGATGTGGCAGTGGATGACATGTAGTTGCGCTTTCTGAGGACTGGACGGACTTCGATGCCGACGCCGCCCGAAAATGAAATAAAACAGAGTTCAATATTAGTTCCCGCCGTCCAGCGAGTGGACATTTAGTCCACCATGCGGACGAACTGGATCGTCTCACGATGAGGTCTTCCGGCCAAGCCTAACTTGATGACTTTGCCGCTGATAGGCAAATGTCACAGCACGTTAACAAACGGCGACCGTCCTCGAAACGCGGCTTCCCTACCTTGGTAAGTACATCAATCCCCCCAAGGAGGTACACCGTGACTGCTGACCGCACCGCAGAATCCGGCGCCGGCAACTCCCTCGATCTTGCCGCAGAGCCGAAGACCGGGAGTGGTTCCGCTGCCCTCAATGTGCAGACCGCTTCAGCCACCGCCACCGATGCCCCCGCCCTTGAGGTCCGCCCCGGCCGCTGGATTGCGAACTGGGATGCAGAGAACAAGCAGCAGTGGGAAAGCCGCGGCCGCTCCATTGCGCGCAGGAACCTCAACTGGTCCATCTTCGCCGAATTCCTTGGCTTCGTCGTCTGGCAGCTGTGGTCGATCGTCGTGGTCCAGCTCCCCTCGGCAGGCTTCACGTTCAGCACATCCGAAATCTTCTGGCTCATCTCCATGCCGAGCCTCGTGGGCGCCACCCTCCGCATCCCCTACACCTTCATGGTCCCGAAGTTCGGCGGCCGCAACTGGACCATCGTTTCGGCGCTGCTCCTCCTGATTCCGTCGGTCGGACTGGCCATGTGTGTCTCCAACCCGGAAACACCCTTCGGCGTCATGCTGTTCGTGGCTGCCCTGGCAGGTTTCGGCGGCGGCAACTTCGCCAGCTCGATGGCCAACATCACGTTCTTCTACCCCGCACGTGAAAAGGGCTGGGCCCTGGGGCTCAACGCGGCCGGAGGCAACCTCGGCGCCGCCGTGGCACAGCTGGCCGTTCCCATCGCCATCACCCTCCTGGCCGCCGGCAGCGTGAATCTGCCCATGGCCGGCCTGATGTGGGTCCCGCTGATCCTGATCGCGGCGTTCGGCGCCTTCAAGTACATGGACAACCTCACCAGCGCCAAGGGTGACGTGGCCGGCTCCCTGGCCGCGCTCAAGGAACCGCACCTGTGGATCATGGCGCTGCTCTACATTGGCACCTTCGGTTCGTTCATCGGCTTCGCCGGCGTCTTCCCCAAGCTCATCAAGGACTACTTCCCCGCCTTCTCCTCCATCGGGGTCGGAACGGTTGCCCTCTCGCTGGCCTTCCTCGGCCCGCTGGTCGGCTCCCTGGCCCGCCCCTACGGCGGACGCATGGCGGACCGCATGGGCGGTGCCCGGATGACCGTGGCTGCCTTCGCCTCCATGGCCGTGATCACACTGACCATGATCTGGACGCTCCCGCTGAAGAACTTCTGGCTCTTCCTGGTCCTCTTCCTGATGCTCTTCACCGCCAGCGGCTTCGGAAACGGCGCCACCTACCGCATGATCCCCGTCATCTTCGCCATCTCCAGCCGGGCGGCCCGCTCCGGCGCCAGCTCGGTGACCACCCAGCGCCTGGCCTCCGCGGCCCTCGGCCTGATCTCGGCGATCGGCGCCTACGGCGGGTTCGTGATCCCGCAGGTGCTGAACGCCTCCAATACAGCCAGCGGCTCCTACACGCCGGCGTTCTACGGCTTCGTCGGAGCGTACGTTGTGATGCTCACGGTCTGCTGGTTCTGCTACATCCGCAACACCAACCGAAATGCGATGGGACACGTCTAACATGACCAAAAGCGCCGACACGCACTGCCCTTACTGCGCCTTGCAGTGCGCCATGACGCTCAAGTCCCCAGCGGCTCTGGCCCCGGCTGTCCAGCCGGGGCCAGAGCCCGTGCCTGCCGCCCCTGCCCAGGACGCGGCAGCCCAGAGCGCGCCCGCGCTCGAAGGACAGACCCTTGAGGTGAGCGGACGCGACTTCCCCACCAACCGCGGCGGCCTCTGCCGCAAGGGCTGGACCTCCGCCTCACTCCTGCAGCACCCCGGCCGCGTCACCGAGCCCATGTTCAAAGGGCCCGACGGCGTCTTCCGCCCCATCACGTGGGACGAGGCGCTGTCCCGCATCACCACCGCCGTCCGGGAGACGCGTGCGAAGCACGGCGCGGACGCCATCGGCGTTTTCGGGGGCGGCGGCCTCACCAACGAAAAGGCCTACCAGCTGGGCAAATTCGCCCGCCTCGCGCTGGGCACCTCCCGCATCGACTACAACGGCCGGTTCTGCATGTCCTCGGCCGCCGCCGCCGGCATGCGCGCCTTCGGCCTGGACCGCGGCCTGCCGTTCCCGCTGGAGGCGCTGGACACTGCCAGCACCATCCTGATGCTCGGCTCCAACGTCGCCGAGACCATGCCGCCCTTCGTCCAGCACCTGCAAGGCGTCCGCGACGCCGGCGGCCTCATCGTCGTGGACCCCCGGCGTTCCGCGACGGCGCGGTTTACCGCCGACGGCGGCGGGATCCACCTCCAGCCGCTGCCCGGCACCGACCTCACCCTCCTGCTTGGCCTGTCCCACGTCGTTATCCACGAGGGCCTCGTGGACAACGACTACGTCGCCGCCCGCACCACCGGCTACGACGCCGTGGTCCGCAGCGTCAACGCCTTCTGGCCGGAGCGGGTCCAGTCCATCACCGGTGTGCCCGCCGAGCTCATCCGCGAAACCGCCCGCCGGCTTGCCGAGGGCGCCCGCCGCGGCGGCAGCTACATCCTCACCGGCCGCGGCGTGGAACAGCACGTGGACGGCACAGACACCGCCACCGCGGCCATCAACCTCAGCCTGCTGCTCGGGCTGCCCGGAACGGCCCGCAGCGGCTACGGCACCCTCACCGGCCAGGGCAACGGCCAGGGCGGCCGCGAACACGGCCAAAAGGCCGACCAGCTGCCCGGGTACCGCAAGATCACCGATCCCGCCGCACGGGCGCACATGGCCAAGGTCTGGAACGTCCCCGAGGCGCTCATCCCCGGCCCCGGCCTCCCGGCCGTGCAGCTGCTCAAGTCCCTGGGCGAGCCCGACGGCGTGCACTGCCTCTTCGTGCACGCCTCCAACATCGCCGTCGCCTCCCCCGATGCGAACGACGTCATCCGGCGCCTCCGCACCCTGGAGTTCCTGGTGGTCTGCGACTTCTTCATGTCCGAGACTGCCGCCGAGGCCGACCTGGTCCTGCCGGTCCTTCAGTGGGCCGAGGAAGAAGGCACGCTGACCAACCTCGAAGGCCGCGTGCTCCGCCGCCGCCAGGCGATCCAGCCGCCCGCCGGTGCCCGCAGCGAACTGTGGATCATGGCCCGGCTGGCAGAGGCTCTCAAGGCGCCATCCACCTACAGTGACGATCCCGAGACAGTTTTCGAGGAACTCCGCCTCGCCTCCGCCGGCGGCGCGGCCGACTACTCCGGCATTGACTACGCCATGCTCGACGCCGGAGCGGCCGCCTACTGGCCCTACCCCGTGGGCAGCACCGGAACGCCGCGGCTGTTCCTGGACTCGTTTGCGCACCCGGACGGCAAAGCAGTCCTGACCCCGGTGGCGCCCCGCCGCCGTCGTACGCCGGCAGCCCATGCCGACCCCGCCGCCAAACCCATGACCCTCATCACCGGCCGGCTGCTGGAGCACTACCAGTCAGGTGCGCAGACGCGGCGAGTATCCGAGCTCCTCGCATCGCAGCCGGAAGCCCGGATGCAGATCCATCCGGCCGCTGCCGCGGCCATGGGCATCACAGACGGCGCGCAGGTGTCGGTGGCGAACGAGCGCGGCGAGGTGGTGTGCCGGGCGGAACTCAGCACGGCCATCCGCCCAGAAACCGTGTTCCTCCCGTTCCACTTCCCGGAGCTGGAAAGCGCTAACCGGCTGACCGAAGCCGCCACGGATCCCATCTCGGGGATGCCTGAATTCAAATTCAACAAAGTATGGGTCCGGTTGGCGTCGGCCGTACAAAACACCAGTGTTCTTCAGACAGCGGAGGCCTCATGAGCGAGCAGATTGTAATTGTCGGATTTGGTCCGGTGGCGGCGCGGCTGGTCGACGAGCTGCTGCCCGCGGTGCGCGCCGGGCAGGTGGGGCTGACAGTCATCGGCCAGGAGGAGGACGCCGCCTACAACCGAGTCCTCGTCGCTGACCTGGGCGTGGGCCGCACCACCGCGGAGGCACTGGCCCTGGCCGACGCCGCCGCTCTCGCAGTAGACGGCGTGGACGTCCGGCTGGGCGTCAAGGTCAAGCGAGTGGACCGGGCACGGCAGCACGTGCTGCTCTCCGACGGCACTTCGGCCCACTACGACCGGCTCGTCTTCGCCACCGGCTCCCGGCCCGTCATCCCCAACCTCACGGGCATGAACCCGGACCCGGCAGCTCCTGTCCTCCCGCCGGGCGTCACCGCCCTGCGCGACCTGCGCGACGCCGAAGTGCTCCGCCACGCTGTCGCGGGACGCAAGCGCGTGGTGGTGCTCGGCGGCGGGGTCCTCGGCCTTGAGACGGCCCTCGCGGCGGCCGAGGAAGGCGCCACGGTCACCGTGGTGCACAACGGGCCCCACCCCCTCGGCCGGAACATCGACCGCGGCGGCGGAGCGGTGCTGGCCGCCAGCCTCCGCAGCTGCGGCGTCCGCGTGGCCGGAAACGCACGCTCCACGGGCGTTGAGCACAACGCTCCCGACGGCGGGTTCTCGGCCCTGCTGCTCGACGACGGTTCCGCCATCGACGGCGACCTCCTGGTCCTCTCCTGCGGCGTGCGTCCGCGGACGGAACTGGCGGAGGGCTGCGGCCTGTCCACAGGGCAGGGCATCCTCGTGGACCACCGCCTGCGCGCGCACCATGAACCGCACATCTTCGCCATCGGCGACTGCGCCGAGGTCCGCTGCCCGGATCCGGCCTGCATCGAATGCCGCACGGCGCGCGGTCCGTCCGGCCTGGTTGGCCCGGGATGGCGGCAGGCCGAATGGCTCGCCGAATACCTGCAGCGGCTGGCCGAGGGACCTCAAGGGGACGCTGACTCGCTGCCTCCGCTCCCCCAGGAGAAGCCCGGAGTGATCGTGCTCAAGGCCCGCGGCATGAACATGGCCGTGGCCGGGGACAACGCCGCCGAGCCGTGGGATGAGGATGTCCTGACCGCCGGAGCCGTCAACGGCAGGCCGCGGCTGCAGATCGCACAGTGGGCCGATCCGGAACACGGCCGCTACGTGAAGATGACCACCCGCGGCGGCGTGCTCGAGGGCCTGGTGACCGTGGGCATGCCCCGCACCGCCGGCGAACTGGTGCAGCTCTTCGAACGCGGCGCCGAACTGCCCGCGGACCGTTCCCTGCTGCTTCGCCTTGACGGTCCGGACCAGCTGGCGCCGTCCGCTGCTTCCAACGATCCGGAAAGCACCGTCTGCCGCTGCGCGGGTGTCAGCGGCGGCAAGATCACTGAGGCCGTTACCGGCGGCTGTTCCACGGTCGCCGAGGTCTCCTCAGCCACGCGGGCCGGCACCGGCTGCGGCGGCTGCCACGAGGACATCAAGGGGCTCATCGAAAAACACTTCCAGGCGGCAGCCGCCTAAAACCTGACAGCGCTGAACGGGCCGGTGATTAAGCCTGTCGAAATCCCGGTCCCGCTCAGCGATTACGGCTAGATGTGGACGTGCAGGCGCCTGGCCGCCTCGGAGATCGAACCGCTGAGCGACGGGTAGACGGTGAAGGTGCTGGCGACGTCGTCGACGTGCAGTTTCTGCTTCACCGCGATGGCAATCGCGAAGATCAGCTCGGAGGCGTTCGGGCCCACCACCACGCCGCCGATCACGGTGCCCGACCCCTTGCGGGCGAAGATCTTGACGAAGCCGTCCTTGACGTTGCGCATCTTGGCGCGGGCATTGCTCTTCAGCGAGAGCTTGATGATGTCCCCCTGGTACTTGCCGGACTCGATCTCGGCCTCGGACACACCCACGGACGCGATTTCGGGTGAGGTGAAGATGTTGGACGCCACCTGGTGCAGCTTGATGGGCGTGACGCTGTCGCCCAGGAAGTGCGCAATGGCGATCCGGCCCTGCATTGCGGCGACGGAGGCCAGCGCGAGGACGCCGGTGCAGTCGCCGGCAGCGTAGATGTTCGGCGCGGTGGTGCGGGAAACGCCGTCGACCTTGATGTGACCGCTCTCGGTGAGCGCAACGCCGGCTTCTTCGAGGCCGATTCCTGCGGTGTTCGGGATGGAACCCACGCAGACCAGGCAGTGGCTGCCGGTGACCTTGGTACCGTCGCCGAGGGTGACCACGACGCCGTCCCGGGTGCGTTCGACGGCTTCGGCACGTGCGCGCGACAGGACCTTCACGCCGCGGCGCTCGAACACCTCTTCAAGGACCTCCGCGGCGTCAGTGTCCGAGCCGGGAAGCACACGGTCCCGGCTGGATATCAGGGTGACCTTCGAGCCGAGGCCGTTGTAGGCGGAGGCGAATTCGGCGCCGGTCACACCCGAACCAACCACAATGAGCTCTTCGGGCAGCTCATCCAGGTTGTAGATCTGCGCCCAGTTCAGGATGCGTTCCCCGTCGGGCCGGGCCGTGGGGAGCTCGCGCGGGTGCGCACCGACGGTCAGCAGGATCGCATCGGCTTCGACCGTTTCCGTGCCGTCGGCCGTCTGGACCTCGATGGTGTGGTTGTCGACCAGCTTCCCCGAACCGATCAGGATGCGGACGTCCTGCTGCTCCAGGCCGGCCGTGATGTCACGGGACTGCTGGCGCGCCAGGCCCAGAAGACGGTCGTTGATGTGCTTGAGGTCGGCACGCATCACAGGCACGAAGTCGCCGCCATCGACGTCGAGTTTGACGCCCAGCTCCCCCGCCTCGCCGACGCGGGTCATGAGGTCCGCCGTCGCGATCAGGGTCTTGGAGGGCACGACGTCGGTCAGCACGGCGGATCCGCCGAGGCCGGCGCGCTCGATGATGGTGACCTTGGCCCCCAGGTGGGCGGCAACCATGGCCGCCTCGTACCCGCCCGGACCTCCGCCGAGAATTGCGATTCGGGGTGCGCTGAAATCAGGATGCATAGTCACAATCAACCATTCTCGCCCATTGGCTGCCGCACCACCAACAAACCACCCCCGAGAAACAACGGGCACGGCCGGCTCCCCGGCACACCCCCGGCGGGTGCCCTGGGCGCTGTGCACCGGCGCCGCCGCACGGTAGCTTGTACCAGTGAGTAACGCAGAATTCCTGAACACTGACCCCTTCGAGGCTGCCCGGACCGCCGCCGACTACGTCGCGGCGAAAACCGGCGTTGAATCGCATGACATCGCCCTGGTCCTGGGCTCCGGCTGGGGCGAGGCCGCCGACCTGATCGGTGAGACCGTGGCAACCCTGGCGGCCTCCGACGTGCCGGGCTTTTCCGCCCCTGCCGTGGAGGGCCATGTGGGCACCATCCGTTCGGTGCTGACGAGGGAAGGCAAGCGCGCGCTGGTTCTCGGCGCCCGCACGCACTACTACGAGGGCAAGGGAGTGCGCGCGGTGGTCCACGGTGTGCGCACCGCGGCGGCCGCCGGCTGCAGGACGCTGGTGGTCACCAACGGCTGCGGCGGACTCAATGAGAACTGGGCGCCGGGGACACCGGTCCTGATCAAAGACCACATCAACCTCACGGCGACCTCACCGCTGGAAGGCGCCACGTTCGTGGACTTGACCGACCTGTATTCGGCCCGGATCCGGGGCCTCGCGCGGGAAGTGGACCCCTCCCTCGACGAAGGCGTGTATGCGCAGTTCACCGGCCCGCACTACGAGACCCCTGCCGAGGTGCAGTACGCCAAGCGGATCGGCGCCGACCTCGTGGGCATGTCCACCGCACTGGAGGCCATCGCGGCACGGCACGCGGGCATGGAGGTCTTTGGCATCTCGCTTGTGACCAACCTTGCCGCCGGCATCAGCCCGGTGCCGCTCAGCCACCAGGAAGTGCTCGAGGCCGGCCACGCCGCCGGGCCGCGCATCTCCAAGCTCCTGGCCGAAATCATCGCCAGGCTCTGACACGGGCACGCTCTGATACAGGCACGGCTGGCTTGTCCGGCACGGCTCCGCCCGGCTTTGACGATAGTTTGGATCCTATGATGTCCCCCGATGCCGACTCCCAGCTGTTCAGCGATGCCCGCGCCTGGGCTGACCTGGATCCGGATCCCGCCACCGCCGCGTCCCTGACCGAGCTCGTAGCCCTTGCCGAGGCCGGCACTCCATCTGCCCTCCAGCAGCTGAAGGACAGCTTCAGCGGCACGCTGCAGTTCGGCACGGCCGGCCTCCGGGCTGCCCTCGGCCCGGGACCCAACCGCATGAACCGGGTGGTGGTCCGCCGCGCGGCGGCAGGTTTCGCGAGCTTCCTGGTCCAGGCGGTTGAGAAGGCTTCACCGGGAACCCGGCCACGCGCCGTCGTCGGCTTCGATGCCCGGTACAACTCGGACATCTTCGCGCAGGAGACTGCCGCGGTCTTCACCGCGGCCGGCATCGACACCCTGCTGATGCCAGCCGCGTTGCCCACCCCGCTGCTTGCCTATGCGGTGCGGGCACTGGAGTGCGACGGCGGCGTGATGGTCACTGCCAGCCACAATCCGCCGCAGGACAACGGCTACAAGGTGTACCTGGGCCGCCACGCGGTGGAGGAAAGCGGCCGCGGCGCCCAGATCGTGGCGCCGTACGACGCCCTGATCGCGGCAGAGATCGACAAGGCGCCGGCCGTGGATTCCATCAGCCTGGCCGAGGACGGCTGGGGTGTTCTCGAAACCGGCATCGCCTCAGACTATGAGGCCGCCGCCGCAGCCTTGGCAAAGGCGGACCTGTTTCCGGCCCGCGACCTCAAGATCGTCCTCACGCCCATGCACGGCGTGGGCGGGGACACTGCAGTTGCCGTACTCCAGGCGGCAGGATTCACCGACGTCACGGTCGTCAGCGAACAGGCCCAGCCGGACCCGGACTTCCCCACCGTGAGTTTCCCCAACCCGGAGGAACCGGGCGCCCTGGACCTTGCCCTCGCGGCGGCCGCGCGTGCTGATGCGGACATCGTCCTGGCCAATGACCCGGACGCCGACCGCGCCGCAGTGGCGGCGAAGGATCCGGACACCGGCGCGTGGCGGATGCTGCGGGGCGATGAAGTGGGGGCGCTGCTGGGCGCGCACGTGGTGGCGCGGCTGTCCGCGTCCACCGAAGAAACGCACGACGGCGTGTTCGCCAATTCGATTGTTTCCTCGCGGCTGCTCGCGCGCATCGCGGCCGCGGCGGGCTACGCCCATGAGGAAACCCTGACGGGATTCAAATGGATTTCGCGGGTGCCCGGCCTCATCTACGGTTATGAGGAGGCGCTGGGCTACTGCGTGGCCCCGGACCTGGTCCGGGACAAGGACGGCATTTCGGCGGCCGTCCTGATCGCCGAGCTCGCGGCAGCTGCCAAGGCGGACGGCAAGACGATCTTTGACACCCTGGACGAGCTGTACCTGGTCCACGGGCTGCACGCCAGCGACCAGCTGAGCATCCGCGTGGCGGACCTGGGCCTGCTGAACGCCATGATGAACCGGCTCCGTGTGAGCCCGCCGGAGTCGTTCGGCGGTTCGGCCGTGGAATCCTTCCTCGACCTCGCCGAAGGCAGCGAGAAACTGCCGCCGACGGACGGACTCCTCTACCTCACGCGCGACCTCACCCGGGTGATCATCCGTCCCAGCGGCACGGAACCGAAGCTCAAGTGCTACCTGGAGGTCATCCAAAGCGTGGGGTCGGCAGCCGAGCTGCCCGGGGCCCGGGCAGCCGCACGGGCAGCCCTGGACCGGGTGCTGGGCGACGTCCGCGAGGCCCTGGGGCTGTAAGGCCTGAACCTACAGCGAGATTTCGACGTAACCGTCGGCAATCCGCGTGGGGAACGTGTCGAGGTGCAGTTCGGCGTTGCCAAAGCACTCGCCGGTTTCCAGGTCGTAGACCTCTTTGTGGAGCGGCGACGCGATGGTGGCGCGCGTGCCGCGCGATCCGAGGATGCCGCGTGCCATGACGAAGGCGCCGGTGGCCGGATCCTCCTGGGCCACGGCGAAAACCTCACCGGGCGCGGTGCGGAACAGCGCAACCTGGCGGCCGGCAATGAGTGCCGCCTCTCCCCAGGAGAGTTCCAGTTCGTCCACGGCGCAGACCCGGTGCCAGCCAGTGCCGTACCCGGTGGTCAGATCCTCAAGTTCCAGTGTTGCCGTCATGTCGGCTCCTCTCCCTTTGCCTGCATCCCGGCGAAAGGCCGGTTCCCGCAAGGCGATTTCGCCTGCTTCAGCCGCCAGTTCGGCGGTATATCCAAGGTAGGGTGCCGGTGTTTCAGAGGGGTGCAGTCAATGTGTCCGGAACGTAAAAGACACCTCACTTGCCCCGAAATGTGTTCGTGATGCAGAAGTTAAGTTCACGAAACAAAAGGGAAACTGAAGCGAAACTGCGCCTGCCTAGTCTGGATGGACAAGCTGCAGAGCACCGTCTGCGGCCCATGCGAAAGGCCCACAGTGACCGAACAGACTTCAAGCACAGAGACTCCGCGCCGCATCGTCGTCGCCGGCGGCGGCCCGGCGGCCCACCGTTTTGCGGACGCAATGCATGCCCGCGGCCTCGAAGGCTGGCATGTCACGGTCCTCACTGAGGAAGCCCACCTCCCCTACGACCGTGTGGCCCTCAGCAAGGCGCTCACCGACAGCGATGTGGACCTCACTCTGGGCGCGGCCTCCATGTGGGACCACGACGCCCTGGACCTGAAGACCGGCGAACGCGTCATCAAGATCAACCACGCTGCGAAGTCCGTAGAGACCGCAGCGGGTAACTCCTACGAATTCGACGAACTCGTGGTGGCCACCGGTTCAGACGCCGCCCGCCTGCCGATCCCTGGCGCGGAGCATGTGCACGTCTACCGCACCCTCGAGGACGTCTGGGCGATCAACAAGTCGATCGCAGAACTCACCGAGAAGCTCGGCCGCAAGATCAACGCCGTCACCATCGGTGGCGGCCTGCTGGGCCTGGAATCCGCGGCAGGGACCGAACAGCTCGGCGCCACCCCGGTCGTCATCAACGGCGCCCCCTGGCTCATGAACACCCAGCTCGACGAGGGCGCCGGCCAGGCGCTGGGCCGCCTGATCGAGGCCAAGGGCTTCGAGGTCCACGGCGGCGTGTTCCCGTCTGAAATCCTTGCCGACGACGACGGCCAGGTCACCGGCGTTCTGATGGCCGACGGCCGCACCATCGCGGCCGACCTCGTTGTCGTGGCCATCGGCGTCAAGCCCCGCGATGAACTCTTCCGCGCAGCCGAGGGTGAGGATGCCCTCTTCGACCTCGGCCCCCGGGGCGGCGTGGTCATCAACGATGACTGCTCCACCCAGGTCCCCGGCATCTGGGCTATCGGTGAGGTCGCGAACTTCGGCGGCATGTGCCTGGGCCTCGTGGCCCCCGCCAACACCATGGCCGAGATCGTTGCCGACCGGCTGCACGGCGGCGAAGCCACCTTCCCGGGCTTCGACACGGCGACCAAGCTGAAGCTTTCCGGCGTGGACGTGGCCAGCTTCGGCGACGCCTTCGCCAGGACCGAGCACGCCCTCGAAATCGTGTACGCCGACCCTGCCCGCGGCGTGTACCAGAAGATCGTCACCACCGACGATGCCAAGACCCTCCTCGGCGGCATCTTCGTCGGCGACGCCACGCCGTACACGAGCCTCCGCCCGCTCCTGGGCCGTGAGCTTCCGGCCGAACCCGGCGCCTACCTGACGGCGGCCGGCGGCGGCGAAGCACCCGAGACGGAACTGCCGGACGACGCCACCCTGTGCTCCTGCAACAACGTCACCGCCGGAAGCATCCGCGACGCTATCAACGGCTGCGGCGCCTGCGACGGCAACGCCCCTGTCCAGGAACTCGGCGAACTGAAGGGCTGCACCCGCGCCGGAACCCAGTGCGGTTCCTGCGTGCCGATGCTCAAGAAGCTGCTCGAAACCGAACTGACCAAGTCCGGCGTCGAGGTGTCCAAGGCGCTCTGCGAGCACATCGAGCTGTCCCGCCAGGAGCTGTTCGACGCCATCCGCGTCCTGGAGCTGACCTCCTTCGAGGAGATCATGGCCAAGTACGGCACCGGCGCAGGCTGTGACATCTGCAAGCCGACCATCGCCAACATCCTGGCCAGCCAGAACAGCGCCTACGTCCTCGACGCCGGCCGCGGCACCCTGCAGGACACCAATGACCGCGCGCTGGCGAACATGCAGAAGGACGGCACCTACTCGGTGGTCCCGCGCATCGCCGGCGGTGAGATCACGCCGAAGAAGCTCGGCGTCATCGCAGCGGTGGCCGAGAAGTACGGCCTCTACACCAAGATCACGGGCGGCCAGCGCATCGACATGTTCGGCGCCCGGCTGGAGCAGCTGCCGGAAATCTGGAAGGAACTGGTGGATGCCGGCTTCGAGTCCGGGCAGGCGTACGGCAAGAGCCTGCGCACGGTGAAGTCGTGCGTCGGTTCCACCTGGTGCCGCTTCGGCGTCCAGGACTCCGTGGCCATGGCAATCCAGCTGGAGCTGCGCTACCGCGGCCTCCGCAGCCCGCACAAACTCAAGATGGGCGTCTCGGGCTGTGCCCGCGAATGCGCCGAGGCCCGCGGCAAGGACGTCGGCGTGATCGCCACCGCGGACGGCTGGAACCTGTACGTCGGCGGCAACGGCGGTGCCACCCCGGCCCACGCCCAGCTGCTCGCGAAGGACCTGGACGACGAGACGCTGATCAAGTACATCGACCGCTACTTCATGTACTACATCCGCACAGCCGACCGCCTGCAGCGCACCGCCCGCTGGCAGGAGGAGCTCGACGGCGGCATCAAGCACGTCGAGGACGTCGTGGTGAACGACACCCTGGGCATCGCCGAGGAGCTCGAGGCAGCCATGGCCAAGCACGTCGACACCTACGTCGACGAGTGGGCAGATACGCTGAAGGACCCCGAGCGCCTGCGCCGGTTCCGCTCCTTCGTCAACGCCCCCGACCAGAAGGACGATTCCATCACCTTTGTCCCCGACGAGCGCGGCCAGATGCGTCCGGCCACCGCGGAAGAGAAGGCCTTGGCCGCCCAGCAACCAGTGCTGATCGGGGCCTCCATCCCCATGAGGCCCAGCGATGAGAACGAGGTATAGGCATGCAGCTCAGCATTGATCTCACCGGCCGCGAAGTCCTGGTCACAGGTTCGGACTCCGCCGCCCGCCAGGCGGTCCGCCGCTACGAGGCAGCCGGCGCCGTCGTCTACCGCCTCAGCTCCCCGCAGGGTGCCGAGCACGACGGCCCCCTGCCCGAGCGCCCCTTCCTGGTTGCCGCCGTCAATGACGGCCAGCCCGGCTGGGAACCACTGCTGGAGCGCTGCCGTGCAACCGGCATCCCCGTTTCCGCCGAGCCTGCCGCCGGTCCGCTGGGCCACGTCACGCTTGTCGGCGGCGGTCCGGGTACCCCCGAGCTGCTGACCGTGGCGGCCGTCAACGCCCTGCGGGATGCCGACGTCGTGTTCTACGACCGCCTGGCCCCGTACCAAGAGCTGCCGTCCATGACCTCTGCTGAACTGGTGGACGTGGGCAAGAAGCCCGGCCACCACAAGGTGAGCCAGGGCGACATTGAAAAGCTCATGGTGGAAAGTGCCCTGGCCGGCAACAACGTGGTGCGCCTCAAGGGCGGTGACCCGTACGTCTTCGGCCGCGGCGGTGAGGAAGTTGCCTCCTGCGTCGCAGCCGGTGTCCCCGTCCGGGTGATCTCCGGCGTCACCAGCGCCATCTCGGTGCCGGCCGCTGCCGGCATCCCGGTGACGCACCGCGAAGTCAGCCACATGTTCACCGTCGTTTCAGGCCACGCGCCGCTGACGGAGAAGGAACTCACCCACCTGGCAGGCCTGGGCGGCACCATTGTGGTGCTGATGGGCATCGGCACGCTGCACCACCTGGCTGCGGGCCTGCGCCGTGCCGGGATGCGCGCCGATATGCCGATGGCCGTGGTTGAGCGCGGGTACCGTCCCGGCCAGCGCACCACCATCGCGGAACTGGGCACCATTGCGTCAGCCGCCGCGGGCTGCAGCAACCCCGCCGTCCTGGTGATCGGCGAGGTGGTGCGGGTGGCTGAGGCCAACCGCGGGCATGCCGAGGCCGCCGCCGACCTTGACCGCCTGGCGGCCTCCCTGCTGGAATCGTGAGAGTTATGACCGCACTAAACGCCATTGCCCCCGCATCGCCCGGCGCTGCACTGCCGGGCCGTGCAGGAACTGAACCCCAGGAGACCGCGGCCCCGGAGGCCACCGAGGCGCCGCTTGAGGGTTTCCGGATCGGTGTCACCTCACACCGCCGTTCCCGCGACCTGATCGAGGCCCTGGAGCGCCGGGGCGCTGAAGTACTGCACGCCCCCGCCCTGAAGATCGCCCCGGTGAACGAGGACATCAGCCTCATCGAGGACACCAAGGCCATCATCGCGGCCAAACCGGACCTGTGCATCGCGACCACCGCCTACGGCATGCGCCGCTGGTGCGAGGCCGCGGACGCCTCCGGCATCGGCGAGGACCTGCTGGACACCCTGGCCGCCTGCCGGATGTTTGTCCGGGGACCAAAAGCCCGCGGCGCGGTCCGCGCGGCCGGCCTTGCCGACGTCGGCATCAGCAGCGACGAAACCACCGCCACGCTGGTGGACATGCTGCTCGCCGAAGGCGTGCGCGGCAAAACCGTCGCCATACAGCTGCACGGCTACACCGATGTCCGCCAGCTTGAGCGGCTGCGGATGTCCGGTGCCACGGTCCTCACCGTCACGCCCTACCGCTGGGTGAAGCCCGACGGCGCCGACCGCCTGCCGCGGCTGATCGAGGCTGCCTGCAGCGGCAACCTCGACGTCCTGACCTTCACCAGCGCACCGGCCGTGGACGCGATGTGGAGCACCGCGCACGAAATGGGACTGTACAAGCAGCTCGTGGACAGCCTGAAGACCACTGTCACCACCGCCGTCGTGGGTCCCGTGACCGCCCAGCCGCTTCTGGACGCCGGGATCACTCCGCTGGTTCCGGAGCGGTTCCGGATGGGTGCCCTGATCAGGCTCGTGTGCGAACACCTCGCACTGAACCACGTGCGCCGGCTGGAAACGCGCTCCGGCGTTGTGGAACTGCGCGGCCGCTCGCTGCGGATCGACGGCGAGCCGGTGGAAGTTGCCCCCGCGCCGCTGCTGCTGCTGCGCGCCCTCCTCGGTGCCGGGGGCGCCGTGCTCTCCAGGGAGTCGCTGTCCGAGCTCCTCGAGCTGCGCGGATCGGTGCACGCCCTGGACATGACGGTGAGCCGCCTGCGCTCATCCCTGCCGGACGGGCGCCTGGTGGAAACCGTGGTGAAGCGCGGCTACCGGATCCGCGTCTAGCGCCACAGGCTGTACTGCAACGGGACAACCACGTCGCGGGGCCGCACTTCGCCCATTCCGCCAGCTGAATCCAGCGGCAGGGTGGGCGGGAGGCGGCCCCGCTTTGTGTTTATTACCGGCGGGTAAACACTGGCGAACAGCCGGGGATAATTCCGCAACAGCCGGGAAATATGTGCGAAAAGCCCGCCCACTACGCTGTGTCCTACCAGCACAAACAGGGCCCGAATCCGGCCCGCCTGCAGCATCTGAAAGGGCCCGCACATGTCCGCTCCGGCACAGTTTCCCTCCACCGCCACCGCTCCCAGAATCGTCATCGCCGGCGCCGGTCCCGCTGCCCGGG
The DNA here is from genome assembly GCF_057655195.1 of Arthrobacter sp. Soil_N43. Lineage (NCBI taxonomy): Bacteria > Bacillati > Actinomycetota > Actinomycetes > Micrococcales > Micrococcaceae > Arthrobacter > Arthrobacter sp. Soil_N43. The sequence continues at coordinate 15,850 of NZ_JBDGML010000124.1, read as the reverse complement.
CGCTCGTCGGCCAGCTCGCAAAAACGAAGTTTCCGGGAACCGTCACGGTGCTGAGCAGCCGTGACGACGCGCCCCAGGAGCTGCTCGAACTCGCCGCCCTGCCGTTTGTCTCCATACGGTTCGGACAGCCCGCAAGCCATATCGACGCCGCAGCCCAGGTGGTCACCACGGCGGACGGCATGGAGTTCAGCTATGACCAGCTGGTGCTTGCCACCGGCTCGGCTCCCGTCCACTCCCCTGTTGAGGGCGCCAGCCGCTGCCTCAACTACTCCACGATCGATGACGCCGCCAAGATCGGCGACGCGGTCAAGGAAGTCACCCGGGTCCTGGGCCGGCGGCCGCTCGGGATCCTCGTCGGCACGGGAGCCGCCGCAGGGCAGGCCGAGGCTGTGCTCCGTGCACGTGGCGTCCGGCCGATCCGCACCACCGCCAGGCCTGCAGCCATTGTCCCCACCCTGGCAGGCTCCGTGCTGCCCGCCGCCGGGATTGTTTTCGACGACGGCAGCCGCATGAACGGGGACCTGGTGGTCCTCGCCGAGGACCGGATCGCGCGGGACAGCCTGGGAGCCAGCGCAGGGGCGAAGACGGCTCCGGCCGGCGGGATCGTCGTCGGCCGGGACTACCGCACGTCTGTGCCCGGCATCTGGGCCATCGGTGATGCGGCGTCGTTCGACGGCGTGCGGCTCGGGCTACTGGTGGCCTCCGGTTCGGCCGCGGGCGTCTGCGCGGCGGAGCTGATGTCCACGGTCCCCGAGGCGCGGCTGGCTGCTGCAGCCTAGCCCCGGCGGGCCCTGCGGGCTATGGCAAGATGGTCACTCAGGGAACCGCGACACCCGCGGATCCTGCGGCCTCCAAGGCCCATGGAAAGGACCAGCATGAGCAACGAAGCCAGCCCGGGAGCGGGCACCGCAACGAGCCCCGAAGGGATCCCTTCCGGCGCTGAACCGTCCAACATCGCGTCCTACATTGACCACACACTGCTCAAGCCGGAAGCCAGCGAGGCGGAGATCCTCAAAGTCTGCGCCGAAGCTGCCGAGTACCGGTTCAAGTCCGTCTGCGTGAACCCTGTCTGGGTGAAGACCGTGAAGAATGCCCTCAAGCGCTCCGGCGTGCTGACGTGTTCCGTGGTCGGCTTCCCGCTGGGTGCCACGCCCAGCGACGTCAAGGCGTTCGAGGCGCGCGGCGCGGTGCTGGACGGGGCAGACGAGATCGACATGGTCATCAACATTGCCGACGCCCGCGCCTCGGACAAGGGTGCCCTCGTGGACGATATCAAGGCGGTGGCCGAGGCCGTCCATGGTGGCGAGGCGATTCTGAAGGTCATCATCGAAACCGCCCTGCTCAGTGACGACCAGAAAGTCCTGGCCTGCGAGGCTGCCGTGGAGGCCGGAGCGGACTTCGTCAAGACGTCCACCGGGTTCAATGGCGGCGGCGCCACGGTCGAGGACGTTGCCCTGATGCGCCGGACGGTCGGTCCCCGCCTCGGTGTCAAGGCCTCCGGCGGAGTGCGTTCCCTGGCAGACGCTCAGGCTATGATTGCTGCAGGTGCAACACGTATTGGTGCCAGCTCCGGAATTGCGATCGTCAAGGGCGAACAGGGTTCGTCCGCCTACTGATCCGCCGGCAGCCGCCACAGTTTGAGCCCCGCGGGGCCGAGGAGGAATGAATGTCCAGCAAGACCACCACGCAGGTACAGACACCCCAGAACGAGAACAGCCTGGTCACCAGCATTGTCCTCTTCGTGGTGATGATGGCCCTGTTTCTGGGATCCATCTACTCGCTGTCCTTCCTGACGCTGGGCAACCCGTGGCCGATGGCCGTGTGCCTGGGCCTGTTCGCCCTCGCGTTCTGGATACCGCAGACCATCCTCGGCCGTTCGGATTCCGCCGGCGAGCACTGAGCCGCCCCGGCCACCAACGTTTTGAAGCCCCGGATTTCTCCGGGGCTTCAGCCGTTTAAGTGCCCGCTCCGCTCAGGGCACGCCCGGCAGTCCGCTGGCCAGCCTGCCGACGAGCGCCGCGGCTGCCGGAACATGCGTGCCGGCGAGGGACCACGCGGCGAGGCACATGCCCACCATGGCGTAAGCGCTGACCGGTATGAGCACGAGCCATTCCCGGCGGGATCCGGCACGCCCCAGGAGCGGGATGGACAGTGCCCCGTTGGGCCGCCACACACTCTTCAGGAGGGGCAGCCGGCGCAGGACCTTCGGCGGCCTGATCACGAGCGGCCAGAGCAGCGGCACACCCCCGGTGGTCACCAGATCCCCCACGATGTGGACCACCACGCCGATCAGCATGGACACCGGCAGACAGGACCACTGGTCCGGAGCGAACCAGGTCACCAGTCCTGCCATGGTCAGGGCGAAGATCCAGGTGCTGATGAAGCCCGACTTGGGAAACAGCTTCAAGGCCTTCGCCGCAATGTTGATCATGAACATGCACAGCAGGCCGGCGCCCACCGAGAGCACTCCCCAGTGGGTCTGCAGCTGGATCTGGCCAGCCAGGGCGGCGAGCACAACGAAGAACGCCGCGCCCAGCACCGAATGTGTCCCCTGCCGGTGCCCGCCGCTGGCGTTCTCAATCCCCCGCGCAATCGCATTGGACAGCGGCGGCAGCGAGTGCGCAATGGTGCTTGAGCGGTGGTCCCAGTCGCAGACCAGGGCAGTGCCCGCCGTCGCCATTCCGCCGATCAGCACGCCGGTGGCGTCCAGCGGGTACCAGCCCAGGGTGTACGGCCCCGTTGACGCAACAGCCACCCACGCCGCGGCTCCCGACGCGGCGTGGTGTCCCCCCATCATGCGGCTAGCTCCCCGTCGGTGAGACAGACAAGGTCGCGTCGGAGAAGATGTTGCGGATCACGCCGTTGGCCCACTCCAGGATCTCGGCATCCTGAAGGTCCCGGCCGCCGATCTTCGCCGTCTTCGGCTTCGGGATGAGCACGGCGTCCAGCGCCGGCTTGGACTGGGCGCCAGGGTACATGCGGTTCAGGCGCATGGTTTTCGACTCCGGAAGCTGCGCGGGAGAGAACTTGATGAAGTTTCCCTGCAGGGCGACGTCGGACAGTCCGGCCTCCCGGGCGCCTACACGGAAGCGTGCCACAGCCACGAGGTTCTGCGCGGGCAGCGGCGGCTCGCCGTAGCGGTCCACGAGTTCCGCAAGGACCTCGTCGATCGCCTCGTTCGTGACGGCCGCGGCCAGCTTCCGGTAAGCCTCCAGGCGGAGGCGTTCGCCCGGCACGTAGTCGTGCGGCAAGTGGGCGTTGACGGGAAGCTCGATTTTCATCTCGGCGGCCTTTTCCTCGGCCTCGCCGCGGTAGTCCGCCACGGCCTCGCCCACGAGCCGGATGTACAGGTCGAAACCGACGCCCTGGATGTGCCCCGACTGCTCGCCGCCGAGCAGGTTGCCGGCGCCGCGGATCTCAAGGTCCTTCATGGCCAGCTGCATGCCTGCGCCAAGTTCGTTGTGCGTGGCCACGGCCTTGAGCCGCTCCAGCGCCACTTCTCCCAGCGGCTTCTCGGAGGGGTAGAGGAAGTAGGCATAGGCCCGCTCGCGTCCGCGGCCCACGCGTCCGCGCAGCTGGTGCAGCTGTGAAAGCCCGTACTTGTCCGCGCCATCCACGATCAGGGTGTTGGCGTTGGAGATGTCCAGGCCCGTCTCGATGATGGTGGTGCAGACGAGGACGTCGAAGCGCTTCTCCCAGAAGTCCACGATGATCTGCTCCAGGCGGCTCTCGGACATCTGGCCGTGTGCCACCTCCACCCTGGCCTCCGGGACGAGCTCGCGGATCTTGGCGGCCGTGCGTTCAATGGTGGAGACGCGGTTGTGCACCAGGAACACCTGGCCTTCGCGCATGAGTTCGCGGCGGATCGCGGCGGAGGTCTGCTTGTCCGTGTACGGGCCCACATAGGTCAGGACCGGGTGGCGTTCCTCCGGCGGCGTTGCCAGCGTGGAGGTTTCCCGGATGCCGGTGAGGGACATTTCCAGCGTACGCGGAATGGGCGTGGCACTCATGGCGAGGACGTCCACGTTGGTGCGCATCTTCTTGAGCGCTTCCTTGTGTTCCACACCGAAGCGCTGTTCCTCGTCCACGATCACGAGGCCCAGGTCCTTGAAGCCAAAGTCCTTGGAGAGGAGCCGGTGCGTGCCGATGACGACGTCCACGGTGCCGTTCTTCACGCCCTCCGCCGTTTCCTTGGCCTCCTTGGAGCCCTGGAAGCGGGACAGCGGCTTCACATTCAGCGGGAAGCCGGAGAACCGCTCGGTAAACGTCTCATAGTGCTGCTGGGCCAGCAGCGTGGTGGGGACGAGCACCGCCACCTGCTTGCCATCCTGCACGGCCTTGAAGGCGGCTCGCACGGCAATCTCGGTTTTGCCGTAGCCGACGTCTCCGGAGACCAGCCGGTCCATGGGGATTTCCCGCTCCATGTCCGCCTTGACCTCGTTGATGGTGGTCAGCTGGTCAGGCGTCTCCACGTATGGGAAGGCTTCCTCCAGCTCGCGCTGCCACGGGGTGTCGGGGCCGAAGGCATGCCCGCGGGAGGCCATTCTCGCGGAGTACAGCCGAATGAGTTCCCCGGCGATCTCCTTGACGGCCTTGCGCGCCTTAGACTTGGTGCTTGCCCAGTCAGCGCCGCCCATCTTGCTGAGCACGGGCGCGTCGCCGCCAACGTACCGCGTGACCTGGTCCAGCTGGTCCGTGGGAACGAACAGCCGGTCCCCCGGGGCTCCGCGCTTGGACGGCGCATACTCCAGCACGAGATACTCGCGCACGCCCTCCCCGCCGCCCGCCACCTTGCGCTGGATCAGCTCCACGAACCTGCCGATGCCGTGCTGTTCGTGCACCACATGGTCGCCGGCCAGCAACTGCAGGGGATCCACGGCGTTCCGCCGCTTGGACGGCATGCGGCGCATGTCCTTGGTGGAACCCGCCGAGGTGCGTCCCAGCAGATCGGCCTCGGTCAGCAGGCCCAGCTTGAGTCCGTCCAGGACAAAACCCCGTCCGACGGCGGCAGTGGTCACCTCGATGATGCCCGCCTGGGGCTCGTGGTCCAGGGAGTCGACGCGGGCACACGGGATGTCGGCGTCATGGAACAGCTCGGCCAGCCGCTGGGCAGGGCCGGGTCCCTCCGTGGCCACCACGATGCGCCACTGGTCGCGCACATGGGATCCGATGAAGTCCATCATCTCGGCGACGTCGCCCTGGTAGCCCCGGGGTTCCCGGGCGTGCAGGTTGAGCACGTTGATGTCCGGTGTCAGCTCCTCGTCGGTGGCCAGCGACGTGATGGACCACCAGGACACCTCATGGCCCAACGCTGCGGAACGGGTCTCCGTCAGCGAACGGAAGCTGGCGGAGTGCAGGGCCGCAGAGGCCTGTGCACTCAAGACAGTGTCCAGCGCCAAAGGCGCGGGGCCGCCGTCCGACGCGGTGGACCACGCTGCTTCCAGGAACTCCTCGTTCGTGGCGGCGAGGTCGTGCGCTCGGGTCCGGACCTTCTCCGGCTCGATCACCACGGCGATGGATCCCGCAGGGAGCTGCTCCATGAACGGAACCATGGCGTCCACGAGCACCGGGGCCAGTGATTCCATTCCTTCCACGGCAATGCCGCCGGCGATCTTTTCCAGCATGTCCGCGGCCGCCGGCAGCTGGGACTTGAGTGTTGCGGCCCGGGACATCACGGACGGCGTGATGAGGATTTCGCGGCACGGCGGGGCATGGAGTTCGGTGGGGTGGTGCAGGCCGGGAGAGGTCAGCGAGCGCTGGTCGGCGACGGCGAACCAGCGCATCTGGTCCACCTCGTCGCCGAAGAACTCCACCCGGATGGGGTGGTCTTCGGTGGGCGGGAAGACGTCCAGCATGCCGCCGCGGACGGCGAACTCGCCGCGGCGGGTCACCATGTCCACGCGGGCGTAGGCGGCGTCAGCCAGGCTGCGGATCACGTCCGTGAACGGGGCGTCCTGGCCGACCTTCAGGGTGACCGGAACCAGGTCGCCCAGGCCGGCAACGATCGGCTGGACCACGGCGCGAACGGGGGCCACGACCACCCGCAGGGATCCCGCCGTCGTGCTTTCCGGGTGTGCCAGCCGGCGCAGCACGGCAAGCCGCCGGCCCACGGTGTCCGAACGCGGCGACAGCCGCTCGTGGGGCAGTGTCTCCCAGCTGGGGAATTCCGCCACGGAATCGGCGGGGAGGTAGGCACGCAGCGCCGCTGCGAGATCCTCTGCCTCGCGGCCGGTCGCGGTGACGGCCAGCACGACGCCGGGACGGGCGCCGTCGGCGTTCTCCAGCCCCTCCGCCATCTCGGCCAGCAGCACCGCCCGCAGGCCGGCGGGGGCGCTGACCTGGTAATCCTCGCTGCGGACGCTGAAGCTCCGGGACGCCTCCGCCTGGACGCGGGCGAACGTCTTGTCTGCGGCAAGGACGCGTCGCAGGCCGCTGAGGGGCTGGCCTTTGCTTGGCTGGCCGGTGGGGCTCATGGCAGGATCTCCTGGAGTATTCACTTCGAACGCAGGCAACACGAAAACCCGAAATTCGCCAGAATGCCGGGTCATCCCAGCCTACCCCCGCCGGGGACCCGGCGGCATCCGGCCGCCGCCGGGCCCGTTGCTAAGCTTGCTTGGGAGGTGATGCCGGGTCCGGCAGTGCCGCCATCCTAAGGAGGCTCGAGTGAGCGACCAGACCGGAACTGACAGCGGCGCGGACACCGGCAAGGCCACCGGCAGCGGCCGGACGGTGCTGGTCACCGGCGCCACGGGCTATATCGGCGGCAGGCTCGTCCCTCGGCTGCTCGACGCAGGGCACCGGGTCAAGGTCCTGGTCCGCTCCCCCGACAAGATCGCCGGCGTGCCGTGGTTCAACGACGTGGACGTCGTGCGCTCCAGCCTCGACGATGCTGCCGCCGTGGAGGACGCACTCAGGGGCGTCGATGTCCTGTACTACCTGGTCCACTCCATGGCAGCCGGGTCCGGCTTCGAAGCCAAGGAAAAGTCCATGGCGGAACTCGTGGCCGCGGCTGCGGCGGCCGCCGGCGTGCGGCGGATCGTCTATCTGGGCGGCCTGCACCCCCGCGGCACCGGGCTGTCCACGCACATGCGCTCCCGCGAGGCCGTCGGGGAAGTCTTCCTCGCCTGCCCTGTCGACGCCATCGTGTTCCAGGCCGGAGTGGTGATCGGCTCCGGCTCGGCGTCCTTCGAAATGATCCGGCACCTTTCGGAAACGCTGCCCGTCATGCCGGCGCCCAGTTGGGTGCGCAACCGCATCGAAGCGATCGCTGTCAGGGACGTGCTGCACTACCTGGTGGGCGCCGCGTCCCTCGAAGGGCGGCTCAACCGCACCTTCGACATCGGCTCCCGGGACGTCCTGAGTTATGCCGGCATGATGAAGGAATATGCGGCCGAGGCCGGGCTGCCGCGGCGGCTGGTGCTGGCGCTCCCCATCCCGGCCCCCCGGCTGGCTGGCCTCTGGGTGGCGCTCGTGACCCCCATACCGCTGTCCATGTCCGTCCCGCTGGTGCAGTCGCTGCAGCACGACGCCGTCTCCGCCGAACACGACATCGACAACTACATCGGACAGCCCGACGGCGGCCTGACCGGCTACCGCACGGCCGTGGCCCTCGCGCTGGGCAAGGAACGCGACGCACAGGTCGAGACAACGTGGGCCAACGCCGGCGCAGACGCCGATCCGCTGCCCAGTGATCCCGAGTGGGCCGGGCACACGGTGTATGTGGACGAACGGAGCTTCCACGGTGACGTGGACCCGGCGCATGTGTGGACGGTCATTGAGGGCATCGGCGGCCGCAACGGCTGGTATTCGCTGCCGCTGGCGTGGAGCGTGCGCGGCTGGCTGGACAAGCTCTCCGGCGGAGCGGGCCTGCTCCGGGGCCGCCGGCACCCGCACCACCTTGTCGCCGGCGAGGTGGTGGACTGGTGGCGCGTGGAGCGGATCGAGCGGGGCAAACTGCTCCGGCTGCGGGCGGAAATGCGCGCGCCGGGGCGCGCCTGGCTGGAGCTCTCCGTGGAGCCTGACGGGAACGGGAGCCGCTACCGGCAACGTGCCATTTTCTTTCCCAAGGGGCTCAGCGGCCGGCTCTACTGGCTGGCGGTGCTGCCGTTCCACAGCCTGATTTTTCCGGCCATGTCCCGCAACATCACGGCGGCTGCACGGAAGATTTCCAATGCGGAACAGTCCGGTGACAGTGGACGCGGTGCCAGCAAGACCCGGGCAACCCCGTAGGATGTGTGGAGCAAAAAGCGTTCTGACCCCACAACAATGGAGGATCCATGGCACTGAGTGCTTCCACTACCCTGCCCCACGCCGTCGACAACGTCACGGCGGTCTTCACGAACGAAGACTTCCAGCGCCACACCAGCGAATACGTTGGGGGCAGCCTCGAGTCCTTCACGGTGGCCGGAGACGTTGCCGGAGCCTTCAGCACCACCTCCGTGCGCACGCTTCCGACCACCCGGCTGCCGGAGATCGCCCGGAAGTTCGTGGGCGACACCCTTAAGGTGACGCAGGTGGAGAACTGGGACGCCCCTGCCGCCGACGGTTCGCGGCAGAGCACCATCTCCCTCAAGATCGCGGGAGCCCCCATCGATGTCTCGGCTGTCCAGCGGCTGGTAGCAGACGGCGGCAGCACCCGGGTTGAGCTCGAAGGCAACGTCACCTCCTCCGTGCCGTTCCTGGGAGGAAAGATTGCCGACGCAGCAGAGCCGATGGTGGGCAAGGCCCTGAACATCCAGTCCCAGCAGGCGCAGGCCTGGCTCGAAAGCCACTAGCCGGTGGAAATCCCCGCGTTCCTGGCCTGGGTCCTGGTCATTTCGGGGTTCTGGTCGCTCGTGGTGTGGCCGCAGTTCCTGCGCCGGGTGATGAAAGACCCGAGGGCTCGTGACGATGCCGGCAAGGCCACCAAATTCCTCACCGTGCACATCGTGCTGGTGGCGGTGTCCATGATCCTGGGCGCCGCGACGGCCGGAATCGGGATCGCCGCGCTGATCGGCTAGGCGTGCCAAGGTAGGGGCGCCCCGGCCTGATTCTGGCCGGGGCGCCCCTACGTTTCTCTGGGAAGCCGGGTTCTAGGCAGCCTGGTTGAGTGCGTCCTCCGCGGCGACCCAGGAGATCATGGCGCATTTCACCCTCGCCGCGTACCGGGCCACCCCTTCGAAGGCGGCGGCGTCGCCCAACACCTCGGGGTCTGCGTGGACTTTGCCGCGCGAGCGAAGAACCTCCCGAAAGCTTTCGATCACCGAGCGCAGCTCCTCCACCGACATGCCTTCGGCCATCTCACTCAGCACCGACGCGGAGGCCATGGAGATGGAGCAGCCTGCACCGTCCCACGCCAGCTGCGCAACCGTGCCGTGGTCCACGGCAACCCGCAGGGTTACCTCGTCGCCGCAGACGGGGTTCAGCTGGTGCGACTGGCCGGTGGACGCACCCTCCGGCGCCGGTGTTTCCGCCAGGCCGCTGCCATGCCGGGCTTTGGAGTGGTCCAGGATGATCTGCTGGTAAAGCTGGTCGAGGCTCATGCTGCGGTACCTGTCTTCAGGGTTCCGCGCTAGGCGCGGAAGTAGGCGCGGACTCCGGAGACTGCATCCAGGAATTCGTCGACGTCGTCGGTGGTGTTGTACAAGTAGGCGCTGGCCCGTGTGGTGGCCGTCAGGCCAAGGCGCCGGTGCAGCGGCTGGGCGCAGTGATGCCCGACGCGGACGGCGATTCCGCGTGCGTCCAGGAACTGGCCGACGTCGTGCGCGTGAACACCCACGACGTCGAACGCTGCAAGGCCGATGCGGTCCTGGCCCGCTGCCGGTCCCAGGACACGGATCCCCTCAATGGCTTCGAGGCCGGCCACCATGCGCTGGCCGAGCTCTGACTCCCAGCGGTGCACGCGGTCGAGGCCGGTCTCGGTCAGGTAGTTGACGGCTGCGGCGAGCGCCACGGCCTGCGAGATCTTCTGGGTCCCGGCCTCGAATCGCTGCGGCGCGGCCAGGTATTCGGCCCGCTCCATGGTGACGGTGGTGATCATGGAGCCGCCGGTCTGGTAGGGCGGCAGCACGTCCAGGAGCTCCTGCTTGCCGTACAGCACGCCGATGCCCGTGGGCCCCAGCATCTTGTGGCCCGAGAACACGGCAAAGTCGACGTCGAGCTGCTTGACGTCAAGGGAGAGGTGCGGCGCCGACTGGCAGGCATCCAGCACCACCAGCGCGCCGGCCCGCCGGGCAATGGCCACGAGTTCCGCCACCGGGTTGATGGTGCCGAGCACGTTGGAGGCGTGCGTGAAAGCAAGAAGCCGGGTGCGCTCCCCCACGATTTCGGCCGCCTGGTCCAGATGAAGTTTCCCGGAGTCGTCGACGGGAATGTACCGCAGCACGGCCCCGGTCCGGTAGGCCAGCTCCTGCCAGGGAATCAGGTTGGCGTGGTGCTCCATTTCGGTGACCACGATTTCGTCCCCGGGGCCGAGCGCGAGCTCCCGCAGCCGGGCGTCACCGCGGCCCTGCGCGGCCCACAGGCCGGCGTTGGAGAGCGCGTAGCTGATCAGGTTCAGGCCTTCGGTGGCATTGGACGTCCAGACGATCTCCGCATACTCTGCGCCAACGAAATCGGCAACGGTCTGCCGTGCGTCCTCGAAGACCTCGGTGGCTTCAACGGCCAGGTGATGGGCGCCGCGGTGCACGGCGGCGTTCCGCTGCTCGTAGAATTCCTGCTCGGCCTCGATCACGCTCAGCGGATTCTGCGACGTGGCACCGGAGTCCAGATAGACGAGGGGCCGGCCGTTGACCAGCTGATCCAGAACGGGAAAGTCGTTCCGGATCCGGAGGACCTCGGCATTATCCATCGCGGGAAGCGCACGCTCCAGCGTGGTTGGCGTTGTTACTACGGCCAATGGGGACTCCTTGGGATGCCTTGAGGTACCCCTCAATTGTCCCACAGCACCGAATTCCCGACACCGCGTTGCCGCAGGCGCCTCGGGCATGTGTAAGGGCCGGCGACGGCTGGGGGGAGAGCCTCGGTCTCAGAAGGCTCTGACGTCGCCGGCCCCGCCTGAACCCGGCCCCTTGGGGACCGGAAGTTCCTTCATCGCGAGACCTGGAAGTTCTTGGTGGCAGCTTCCGCGGTGACTTAGCCTCCGGTTTCTGCTGCCAGTAACAGTTAATCGCGTAGTGGGACCCACAGCACGAGTATCGAGTACTCGTTTTTTCGGGTAGTCGGCTACTGGTTTCAGCAGGTAGGGCTGTCACGGCCGAATCCGGGGACGAATGGCGCGTCCGGGCGCGGCGGAGGAGGGCAGCACGGGCACGCGGAGGAGTGCTGCACGGGCAGGCAGATGGTGCCGTGGGCACGGCCCTATGGCGCTCGGAGGGCTGCTTCTTCGGAAAGCTACTTCTTTGGAAGTGCGAGGGCGAGCTCGTCCCGCCGCCGCACGCCGAGCTTGACGTAGCTCCGGTACAGGTGACCCTCGACGGTCCGCACCGACACCATCAGCTGCTGGGCGATTTCGCGGTCGGAGAGTCCTTGCACCGCCAGCTCCACAATGTCGCGTTCCCGGCGGGTGAGGTGGACGCTCGGGACCGAGGCAACGAACGGGCTTTCCCGGAACCGCTCACCCAGCTCCTGGTCGCACTTTTCGCGGTGGGCCACGGCCTGCCGGGCGCGGCGCCGCTCCCCCGCCGCGTCCAGGATGGCGCCGGCCCGGGCATAGGCCTCCCTGGCGAGATTGACCAGGCCTGCCTCCTCAAGGCCGGCAGCGGTTTCCATGAGCACGTCGGCATCCTCGCTGGCCCAGGCGAGGGCAAGCTGATGCCAGCCGGCGGCCCAACGGCCTTCAACGGAGTCGGCAAGGGATGCGATCTCGTCGGCCACCGAGCGGTCGCCGAGATCGGAGCAGAGGATCAGGCATTCCATCCTCGTCCCCGGCTGCGCAACGACTCGCGGTGACGCCGCCAGCTCGCGGAGCTTGGCAAGGCCGCTGCCCTTGCGGTCCAGATATTCGGCCGCCGCTGCCGCATAGGCTTCGGCGAGGAGTTCGCTTCCGGGCCCGCTGGCGTGCCGGGCGGCGATCAAATCCTGTTCGAGGCGCTGGGCCTGCGCGCCATCCCCCAGACGCGCCGCGGCGTAGAAGGCGAGCGCCGTGCCGAACCGGAACTGCTGGAGCGGATCATTGATCCGAAGGGCTTCGACGGCGGGAAGAAGCACCTGGTAGGCACGTTCCAGCTGTCCTTGCCGGAGGAGGCCCAGTCCGCGGAGCACGTGGAAACCGCCTCCGAAGGTGGCCGCCCCTTCGTTTTCCTCGGCGTGGGGGCTGGTCAGTTCGTGTTCGGAAGCCTCCCAGTTGCCCGCCGCGAGCGAGGCTGAAACCAGGCGCGTCAGGAGGAACTCGTTGAAGAAGTACAGGCCTCCCTGGAGTGCCTCCATGGACGGAGCCGCGGCGAGGGCGGCGTCGTGGGCCTGGTGCGCCAGCCCGGCCGACACGAGCGTCTGGGCGAGCAGTGCGTGCGCGACGGTGCTGGTGGCTTCGGTCACCGTGGCAGGCAGGGGCCCCACGAGGGGGCGCTCCGCTACCTTGGCTTTGACGGCTCCGGATGCAGCGGCTCCCGGTGCCGCCTCCAAGTCCCCGCCGCCTTCCAGGGAGGCAATCAGCGTCCGGATCCCCTCGTGGTCTCCGGCTTCGGCCATCTCCAGCAGGTGGTGGATCCGGTCCTGCCACGAGGCCCGGGGATCCTCTCCGGCATCGGCGAGCCGGCCGCGCGACTCTGCCCTGAGCAGCTCCGCCGATTTGCCGAGCGCCAGATGTGCCGATGCCCTGAGCATGAGCACGTGGGGAGCTTCCGGAACCTCTGCCAGTTCCAGCCAGCAGCTGTCCAGGAGGTCCGCAGCCTCCCGGTACTTGCCTTCATTGAACAGTGCCCTCGCCGAGATGGATTGCGCCCGGGCCTGGAGTCCAGAGTCAGTCACGTGCCCTGCCATGAGCCGTGCACCGGAGTTGTTGAACATCGTTGCGGCGAGCAGGGCAGCGTCCAGCAGGTCGGGGTCGGACACCTCCATCCCGCACTCCAGCGACCACTCAACAAGCCGCAGCCTGCCTTCGGGACCGGCTGTCGCCGGGTCCAGATGGCCCTCCATCTTTTGCCGCAGCTGGAGGCTCCGGGAGACGGACACCTGATGCCGCATGGCTTCGCCAAGGATGGCGTGCCAAATGCGCAGTTGGCTGTGCCGCCCGCTGGATTCGCTCACCAGCTGGTGATCCAGGAGGGACCGGACCACAGCGCCGCCAAACACATCCTCGATGAGGCCGCGGTCCACGGGCTCGGCCAAGGCGATGAGACGCAATGCGTCCTGTTCTTCCGGCGTTCTGCGAAGGAGGTCTTTGACAACGACGTCGGACAGTCTGGGCCCGTCCGCGGGCAGGGGGCCCAGCAACAGCCAGATGCCGTTCCTCTTGGCCAGGATGCCCGCTTCGACCGCATCACGCAGAAGGCAGTTCAGGAGCAGGGGGTTCCCACCCGAAGCGGACCACAATGACTGCACGGTGTTGGCCGGGACGGTCCCCTGGAGCGTGTGCTCCACGACTTCCGTGACCTGTTCGCCGTTGAGCGGCCGGAGGTCGATCCGCTCTGCCTGGCCGTCGTACCACAGCTGGTTCAGTGCCTGCGGCAGTCCGGGGCGCGGGCGCCCCGAGGCCAATACGCCGGCCCATCCGGCTGACATCATGTCCACAATCATGTTCGCCGTGGCTTCATCGAGGTGGTGGGCATCATCGATGACGAGAAGCAGCGGCACGTCCTTGCCTGCCTTGAGCTCCTGGAAATAGGCCCACACAGCCCTCAGCACCGCCACGGGCGAGTCTGCCTCGTCCAGCGGGAGGTCGGCGGTGTAGGGAGCGAGCACGCCGTACGGGACCTTGGCGAGGGAAGAACTGCCGTGGATCCGGAGGATGGTCATTTCGCCGGATAGGTTTTCGCTGACAGCGTCCGTGAGGGTGCTCTTTCCGAGGCCCGGCCCCGCCATCAGGAAAACGGCTTGGTTTGCCCGGCTGCGGATGGTGCCGCAGACGTGGTCAATCACTTCACGCCGCCCGGTGAGCTGCCGGTGGTCAGCTGCCGGCTCCGGCTTCTGGGTACGGCCCTTAGACGAGTCCAGGCAGATCACCCCTGGAAGTCACGCCGAGTTTCGTAAACACCTGGTAAAGATGGCCCTCGACAGTGCGGACGGAGACACCGATTTCAAGCGCGATGTCCCGGTTGGACACACCCCTGCCCGCAAGGCGGGAAATCTGGCGTTCGCGCGCCGTAAGAAGCGGGCTGCCGCTGCTGGGGACGATCGGCAGGCTGGGAACGGTGGCTGTGAGGCTGTCCAATCTGGCCTGAGCCACGCGGGCCGATGCGGAATCGCCCGAATGGCGGGCGAAGTCCACGGCAAGTGCAACGCACCGTGCCTCCACGGCGTCCAGTTCGAGCTCAGCGGCGAGGTGCGCACCTTCCAGGAGAACCTTGGCGTCCTTGGTGCGGCTGCCGACGGCGATCAGGCGGGAAATTTCCGCCAGCTTTCCCTGCCGGTGCCCGGCCACCTGCTCCATCAGCCGGAAATCGTCGTCGGTTCCGTTAACCGTGGCACCAAGCAGGCTGATGCCGGCGAGCGTATAACGTCCCGCCGATATGTCCCGGTGGGCAGCGTCCAACAGCCGTTTCACGGCGTCTGGATCCCCCAGCCACCGCCCTGCCATATCGGCGCAGAAATCGGTGACCACCCGGGTGCGGAAATTGCAGTGCCCGCGCGCTCCCCGCAGCTTGTCGAGGTACTTGTGGGCCTGGCCCGCGTTGCCGATCTGCGCGTAGGCGAACGCCGTGGCGGCATAGGCTGCCTGGAGCATGTTCACGACCGGCCGGAGTTCCAGCTGCGCCACTGCGGACAGCAGTGAATCCAGGGCCACGGCACCGCGGCCCGAGTACACGTAGGCGATGCCCGTGGCCAGTTCCATGGCCGACGTGCGGTGTGCCAGCCGACGCTCCTCATGTCCTTTGGGCGGACCCACGAGGTCAAGACAGCGCCGCCACTGGCCCGCCTGGAGCAGCACGGAGAAAGCCGTCATGGCAAACGTCTCGCGCAGGCCCGTCATGGGCCCTGCATCCGACAGTTGGCCCCCGACCCGCCGCATCAGCTGGAGGGCGTCCATTTCCCTGCCCACCGCAGACAGGGAGTGCATGAGGATCAGGGCGGACTGGATGCGGAAGCCCGGGTCCTTGTTGGTCGCAGGATCTGCCGCCTCCTCAAGGACCCGGATCATCGGTGCGTAGTCGCCGATGAACGACCGGTATTCGAACTCCGCGAGCGTGATGACATTGGCGGCCGCGCCCAAGGCGTCCGGCCAGCTGGCGGCCGGCCCCGGTGCAACGCCCAGGCGTCGCCGGGCCTCGGCAATCTCTGCCGGCACTTTGTCACACAGCTCTGGCAGCCACATCATCACCCTGCATTTCGCGGCCACAACGCGGGCGAATTCCTCCACGCCCAGCTGGTCCAGCTGCGCCTGGGAAATGCTGTCCAGGGCGTCCATGGCCTGCAGCGGCAGGTCCAGCAGCAGATAGGCCGTGGCCTTGTGGTGTTGTCCTGCCACCCACTCGGCGTCAGTTCTCTTAAGCCCCTCGACACAACTGAGTGCGAAACGGGGGTCGAACATCTGCACGGCTGCTTCGGCCGCGGCCACCGCCATGGCCGGACTGAGCTCGGCCTGGCATTCCCGCGTCCATGCGGCGAACTCAATGCGCTCTTCCAGACTCAGTTTTGCCAGCTCCGGTTCGTGGTCGCCCAGCAACTCACTCCTGAGCTCCCGCCGCCGGGAAATGCTCAGCCACGACCGCACGAC